>DATNFQ010000181.1:0-5723 GCA_035606295.1 Patescibacteria group bacterium | reverse complement strand
CTCGCACCCAGCGCGGCCGCACGCGGCGGTGGCGTCATCGCGGTCTTCGGGTCCGCGGGCGAGCGTGACACGGCAAAGCGCCCGCAGATGGGTCGCATCGCCGGTGAGCGCGCCCGGCTCCTGGTCGTGACCGACGAAGATCCACGCGGTGAGGACCGTGACGCGATCCTTGACGAGATCGCCCGAGGTGCGGAGGCCGCGGGCCGGCGTCGCGGGCACGACCTGCTCCTGATCGCGGATCGCCGCGCAGCGATCGCCGCGGCCTTCGATGCCGCCCGACCCGGCGACATCGTCCTGTTGGCCGGGAAGGGCCACGAGCGCTCGATCATCGGGCCGGACGGGGAGCTGCCGTGGCATGAGCGGACGGTCGCCGAGGAGCTGCTGATCGAGCTCGGTCACGCGGCGCCGGGAGGCACGCCGGCCTGAGCGAACCGGACCCGCTGCTATCCTTGCGGCGCATGGCCGCCCCACGAGGCAAGACCGCTTCGAGCGCGTCCGCGGCGTCGAAGACGAGCGCGGAGCGAGCGTCGGCGCCTGCTCGCCACACGGCGGCTGCCAGCGCACCGGCGGCACCCGCGGCAGCGGTCAAGAAACCTGCCAAGACGCCCGCTCGGCGAGGCCCTCGCCGCACCGTCCCGTCGCGCCCGGGTCCCGCCGGAGAAACGGACCTCGAGTCACTCCGTACGACCCTGAAGGACGCCGTCGCCGAGCATCATCCGACCACCGACCTCGCCGGCATCGACCGCGCGTTCGATCTCGCGGTCGAAGCCCATGAGGGCCAACGACGGGCGACCGGGGAGCCGTACGTCACCCATCCGATCGCATCGGCGCAGATCCTGGCGGAGCTCGGCATCGATCCCATCGCGATCGAGGCGGCGCTGCTCCACGATGTCCCCGAGGACACCGAGTACAGCCTGACCGACATCGAGGAGCGGTTCGGCGCAGAAGTGGCCCACCTGGTCGACGGCGTGACGAAGCTATCGCGCTTCTCGACCCACAGCCACGAGCAGCAACAGGCCGAGAACATCCGGAAGATGCTGCTGGCGATGGCCGAGGACATCCGGGTCGTCCTCATCAAGCTCGCCGACCGCCTCCACAACATGCGCACCCTGTACGGCCTGCCCTCGGAGAAGCAGGTGCGCATCGCTCGTCAGACGATGGAGATCTACGCCCCGCTCGCCGAACGGCTCGGGATCTGGCAGATCAAGTGGGAGCTCGAGGACCTCGCGTTCAAGGTTCTCGAGCCGGAGCGATTCCGTGAGCTTGCCCGGCTCCTCGACACGCGACGCAAGGGGCGCGAGACCTACATCGACCGTGCCATCGCCGAGCTCCGCCCACGGCTCGAGGCGTCCGGCATCGAGGCCGACCTCGAGGGCCGGCCGAAGCACATCTTCAGCATCTGGAAGAAGATGCAACGCAAGGGCGCGGAGTTCGGCGAGATCTACGACGTCTACGCGATCCGCGTCCTCGTCGACGAGGTCCGCGACTGCTACGCGGCGCTTGGCATCGTCCACAGCCTGTGGCGCCCGATCCCTGGGCAGTTCGACGACTACATCGCCGTCCCGAAGAACAACCTCTATCAGTCGCTGCACACCGCGGTGATCGCGCTCGACGGCAAGCCGCTCGAGATCCAGATCCGGACGCATCAGATGCACCAGGTGTCCGAGGTCGGCATCGCGGCCCACTGGCGCTACAAGGAAGGCACCAAGTCCGACCGCGAGTACGACGCGAAGCTCGCCTGGCTGCGCCAGCTCATGGACTGGCAGCGCGACGTCTCCGACTCGGATGCGACTGAGTTCGTCGAGGGCATCAAGCTCGACATCTTCCAGGACCAGGTCTTCGTCTTCACCCCGAAGGGCGACATCAAGGACCTGCCGGCCGGCGCGACCCCGCTCGATTTCGCGTATCGCATCCACACCGACGTCGGGCACCGGACGATCGGCGCCAAGGTGAACAACCGGCTCGTCCCGCTCGACTACCGGCTCAAGAACGGCGACATCGTCGAGATCGTCACGACCAAGGGCGAGCACGGGCCGTCGCGCGACTGGCTCAACGTCGTGCGTACCTCCCATGCCCGCGAGAAGATCCGCCAATGGTTCAAGCGCAAGGACCGCGACGAGAACATCGTCCACGGTCGCGAGGCGCTCGAGCGCGAGCTGCGTCGCCTGGCGCGCGCCAGCATCTCGTCGGTCGGGGCAGACAAGATCCTCGAGGTCGCCCGCCAGCTCAACTACGAGACGATCGACGACTTCTACGCCGCGATCGGATACGGCGCTGTCGGGCCCCAGTCGGTGGTCATGCGGCTCGGTGTCGTCGATGACGGCCAGAGCCAGCTGCCGACGGTCGCACCGCCCGCGCAGCTCGTCAGGACCGGCGGTGTTCGGGTCAAGGGCGTCGGCGACCTCCTCGTCCGCTTCGCCAAGTGCTGCCACCCGATCCCGGGCGATCCGATCGTCGGGTTCATCACCCGCGGCAAGGGCGTGACCGTCCATCTCCGTTCGTGCGCGACGGTCGCCAATGAGCGCGAGGTCAGCCGGTTGATCGAGGTCGAGTGGGAGGCCGCACCGGCCCAGACCTACCCGATCGCGATCCGCGTCGAAGCGTACGACCGGACGGGTCTCCTGAACGACATCACCCAGGTCGTAGCCGAGAACAAGGTGAACATCGTTGCGGCCAACGTCGGCGTCAGCCAGGACCACACGGCCGTGGTGACGGCCACACTCCAGGTGGCGTCGGTGTCGCAGCTCGCTCGCGTCATGAGTCGGATCGAGAATCTGAAGGACGTCATCACGGTCCAGCGCGACCTGGGGTAAGGCCAGGGCCATTCGGGAGGTCGGGAGGGATATGACCGACGTCTCCGCGATGATCGAGCAGGGGAGTGTCGGGGACGACGCGACGAGGTCGCGCTGGCTGACGCGCCTCGCGACCGCGCTGGCCATCCTGGCCGCCTTCCTGACCGTCGCGATCCTGCGCCTCGGGACTGCGGGCGACGAGCGGTTCCGCATCGGTCTCGATGTCGGTAGCGTCGCGCCGGTCCTGACCACGGCCCTATTCCCGCTCGTCGGGGCATTGATCGTGCAGCGACGCCCGCGGACTCGCGTGGCGTGGCTGATGATCGTGATGGGCATCGGGTTGGGCGTCGGCTTCGTGACCTACGGCTACGGCGCGATCGGCATGCCGCCGCCGCCGACCTACCCGTACGCGTTGCAAGCGATCGTCATCTCGCAGTTCTTCATGGTTCCGGTGCTCGCCGCGTGCACGACCCTGCTCCTGCTGCTGTTCCCGACGGACCATCTGCTCGACCGGCGCTGGCGCTGGGTCGTGGTGCTGTCGTTCGTCGGGTTGATCGCGTACATGATCGGTTCGACGTTCCACCCGGGGCCGTTGGACGACTCCAACTTCCCGGACCTCGCCAACCCGTTCGCCCTTCCCGACCAGTTCACGGCGCTGTGCGACACACTCCTGCTCGTCGGGAACGCGGGGATGCTCACGGCGGTCGTGCTCGGTGCCGTCTCGCTGGTCGTGCGCTATCGACGAGGTGAGCGTGTCGAGCAGGCGCAGATCCGTTGGATCGCACTCTTCGGGTCGTTCGTCGCGGCAGCATTCATCGTGGCGTCCCTCCAGCTCGGAACCGTCAGCGACCGCGCCTGGGAGATCGGTTTCGCGTTCCTGTCGTGCCTGCCGATCGCCATCGGCGTCGCCGTCACGCGCTACCGGCTCTACGAGATCGACCGGCTCATCAATCGCACGCTCGTCTACGGCTCGCTCACGGCGATCCTCGCGGGTGTCTTCACCGCGGGTATCGGTCTCGCCCAGCGGCTGTTCATCGCCACGACCGGGGAGAGCTCCGACGCGGCGATCGTGCTTGCCACCCTGGTGGTCGCGACCTTGTATGCGCCGCTGCGAAAGCGACTCGAGGGGGTCGTCGACCGCCGCTTCAAGTACGAGCATCTCGAGTTCGGGGCGTACCGCGACGAGGTCGTCAAGATCCTCGGTGTGCTGGAACCGAAGCGCGCCGCGGAGAAGCTCGTCCGTGAAGCCGTCCGCGAGCTCGAGGCGACGGGTGGCGCCGTGGTGGGCGCAGCCGACGAGCCCATCGCGATCGCCGGGTCATGGCCGGTCGCCGCGGTCGTGCGTATGCCGATCGCGGGCCAGGGGCCGTTGCGTGCGATCCTGTTGGGACCGCGAGCTGACGGCAGGCCACACGACCCGCTGACCCTCGCGCAGCTCGAGGACATGGCCGACCTCGTGGCCTCCGCGGTCGCTCTCGCCCGTCCGGCGGACGGCTGAGACGCCCGGCTAGACTTCCGCCGATGCCCGCCTTCCGTGCCGCCCGGGGTACGCGCGACCTGCTGCCCGACGAGACCCCGCGCTGGACGCGCCTCGAGCGCCTGGCGGCCGACCTCGCGACGCGCTACGGGTACCGACGCATCGAGACACCGATGTTCGAGCAGGCCGCCGTCTTCGAGCGTGGCGTCGGCGAGGTCACCGACATCGTCGAGAAGGAGCTGTTCCGCCTTGCGCCGCGGACCGAGGAGTCCGAGTCGTGGTCACTCCGGCCCGAGCCGACGGCCGGCATCGTCCGGGCGTACGTGCAGCACGGGATGCAGACCTGGCCGCAGCCGGTGAAGGTCTACGAGATCGGGCCGATGTTCCGGTACGACCGGCCGCAGGCCGGACGCTTCCGCCAGTTCTGGCAGTTCGACATCGAGGCGATCGGCGATCCGGGTCCGGCCGTCGATGCCGAGATCATCGAGCTCGGGATGCGGTTCTACACCGATGCCGGTCTGACCGGCGTCAAGGTGCTGCTGAACTCGATCGGGGACGCGGTGTGCCGTCCTGCGTACATCGAGGAGCTGACGGCGTACTACCGGCAGCACATCGAGTCCCTACCGCCGACCGAACGCGATCGGCTCGAGCGGAACGTGCTCCGCCTGCCGGATTCGAAGGACCCGGCGATGGCGTCGCTCAACGCCGGCGCGCCGCGCATCACGGATCGGCTGTGCGACGCGTGCGCGGCGCACTTCGGGGGCGTCCGGGCGCATCTGGACGCACTCGGTGTGCCATATCGACTGGAGCCCGGGCTCGTCCGTGGACTCGATTACTACACCCGTACCGCGTTCGAGTTCTATATCGAGGGACGCGAGGGCCAGCAACAGGCGCTCGGCGGGGGAGGGCGATACGACGGGCTGGTCGAGCTCCTCGGTGGCCGGCCGACACCGGGCATCGGCTTCGGTATCGGGCTCGACCGCCTCCTGCTCGCGCTCGAGGAGCTGGGTCCGGCCGGCGGCGATGCCACGGCGAGCGATGCGCCCACGGCCGTCGTCGTCGGCGCCGACCCTGCCGCGACCATCGATCGGCTGCGCATCGCGACGCGGCTGCGCGCCGATGGGATCGTCGCACGCGCCGAGCTCGGTCAGCGCAAGCTCGGCAAGCAGCTCGAGGCAGCTGCGCGCGACCAGGCCCACTTCGCGATCATCGTCGGCGACGAGCTCGCCAACGGTGAGGTACAGCTCCGCGACCTCCCCGCCGGCACCCAGAAGGTGGTGGGCGTCGACGACCTCGCCCGCGAGGTGGCTCGTGCCCACCAGGCCCACCACCACGGCAGCTGACGGGTCCGGGTCGTGAACGAGGCGCTCGGCGTCGCCGCGGCGGGTTGGGGCGTGCTGATGGCCATCTCGCCGCTGCTCCAGATCCGACGCATGATGGCGCGCCAGTCCTCG
>DATNFQ010000180.1:0-9384 GCA_035606295.1 Patescibacteria group bacterium | reverse complement strand
AAGGCCGTCGCGACTCAGCCCGGCGTTGGTGAGGGCGCCCGGGACGGCCAGCGCCGTGATGATCGCGCCCGCGTAGAGCGAACCGGTCCCGCGCGTCACGGCCCAGCGGATCAGGAAGGCCAGCCCCACGGCCAGGAACAGGACGGAGCCCATCGCCTGCGACTGCGGGAAGACCGTCTGGATCAGCAGCAGTCCGCCCAGGACGAGCAAGAAGACACCGATCCACGGAAGCCCCGGTCGACGGCCCTGGTCGCCCGGACGTCCGGTGCCCCATTCCCAGCTGTCGACCCGCACGTCGCCGTCGCCGGACGCGCGGCCGCCGCTATCGGGGCCGAGCCTCGTCACGCTTCCGCTGACCGGCGACGCGGCCGGGTCGGTGCCCTGATGCTCGTCCATCGGCTGAGCGTACCCTGTCCACCCGCGAACCAACCTCGCGGGCGCGATGGAGGGGACCGTGGCGGTCACCGGACTCGCCGGGTTGAGCGTGCCCGGCCTTGACATCATGCGCGCATACAAGCGCGCTTGGTGGCCGAAGGACATCCTCGCCGGTCTCGTTTTGACCGCGGTCCTCGTACCGGTCGGGATGGGCTATGCCGAGGCGGCTGGCCTGCCGGCCATCACCGGGCTTTACGCGACGATCACGCCGCTGCTCATCTATGCGGTGCTCGGCCCGAGTCGGATCCTGGTCCTGGGTCCGGACTCCTCGCTCGCCGCGATCATCGCGGCGACGGTGGTCCCGCTCGCAGCCGGTGATCAGAGCCGAGCCGTCGAGTTGGCCGGCGGCCTCGCGATCATCGCGGGCTCACTGGGGATCGCGTTCGGTCTCTTGCACCTCGGTCTGTTGACCGACCTGCTGTCGACCCCGATCCGGATCGGCTATCTCAACGGGATCGCGCTGACCGTCATCGTTTCGCAGCTGCCGAAGCTCTTCGGGTTCTCGACGGACGCCGATGGCCTCGTACCGGAGGCGATCGCCTTCGCCCAGGGCGTGGCCAACGGGGATGCGCATGCGCTGACGCTCGGCGTGGGCATCGCGGCGCTCGCCATCATGGTCGTCGCGCGGCTCATCGACCGCGCCGCGGTGGGGATCGTCCTGGCCACGGTCGCCACGACCGTCGTGACCGCGGTCGCCGGTCTGGCCGCGGCGGGCGTGGACGTGGTCGGTGCGATGCCGCAGGGCCTGCCGAGGCTGGCGATCCCTGCTGTCGGTTTCGGCGACCTGACGGCGATGCTCGCGGGGGGCTTCGCGATCGCCGTCGTGTCGCTCGCCGACACCAGCGTGCTCTCGCGGACCTTCGCCGCGCGGACCGGGGACCGGGTGGATCAGAACCAGGAGCTGGTCGCGCTCGGCGCCGCGAATATCGGCGGTGCCTTCACATCGGGATTCCCGGTGAGTGCCAGCGCGTCGCGGACCCCCGTCGCCGAGGCCGCCGGAGGCAAGACGCAGATGACCGGCGTCGTCGCGGCGGTCGCGATCATCGCGCTGCTCCTTGTCGCGCCCGGCATCACGAGCAACCTCCCGCAGGCCACCCTCGGCGCCGTCGTCATCGTCGCTGCGACCTCGCTGGTCGATCTGGCGGGCACGCTCCGGCTCATCCGGCTTCGGCCGACCGAGGCCGGGTTGTCGATCATCAGCTTCGCCGGGGTCGCGTTCGTCGGCGTCATCGCCGGTATCTTCGCGGCGGTCGTGATCGCCCTCGCGGCGTTCTTCTGGCGCGCGTGGCGACCGCATTCCGCCATCCTCGGCCGGGTCGAGGAGATGAAGGGTTATCACGACATCACGCGCTATCCGGACGCCCGCCGGCTCGATGGGCTTGTCCTCTTCCGCTGGGATGCACCGCTCTTCTTCGCGAACGCGGAGGCGTTCCGAGAAGCGGTCGAGCGTGCCGTCGACACGGCCCCCACCGCCACCCGCTGGGTCGTCGTCGCGGCCGAGCCGATCACCGACATCGATACGACCGCGGCCGGCATCCTCGATGAGCTCCTCGGCGACCTCCGCCGATCCGGGATCGAGCTCCGGTTCGCCGAGATGAAAGACCCGGTCAAGGACTGGCTGAGCCGCTACGGCCTCCTGCAGAAGATCGGCGACGATTCGTTCTACCCGACGGTCGGGACCGCGGTCGATGCCTACGTGGCGGCGTCAGGGATCGACTGGATCGACTGGGAAGAGCGGGGCGACGAGGGATCGGGCGCGTCGAGCGGAACCTCGTCCTCGACGTGATCGAAGCCGAGCCGATCGGCGAACCGCGCGAGCGGCCCCGGCGCCCACCAGTTCCACTTGCCCATGAGGCGCATCGTCGCCGGCACGAGCAGGATGCGGACGATCGTGGCATCGATGAGGACGGCGATCGCCATCCCGACGCCGATGCTCTTGATCGTGATGGAGTCGGCGAGCGCGAATGAGGCGAACACCGACACCATGATCAGAGCCGCGCCCGTGATCACGCCCGCGGTCTTCGAGAGTCCTTCAGCCACCGATGCCGTGTTGTCGCCGGTCCGCCGGTAGGCCTCCTGGATGCGCGAGAGGAGCAGGACCTCGTAGTCCATCGATAGGCCGAAGATGACGCTGAACATGATGATCGGGTTGCCCGCGACCGTGAATCCCGGGCTGGTGAACCCGAGCACGTTGGAGAAGTTGCCTTCCTGGAAGATGAAGACCAGCGCGCCGAAGGACGCCGTGATCGAGAGCAGCGTCATGATCACAGCCTTGATCGGGATGACGATCGACCCGAACAGGAGGAACAGGATCACCGCGCTCGCCCCGAGCGTCAGCGCGATGGCGTACGGGATCGTCTCCGACTGACTGACCATGAAGTCGTGGCCACTCGCGGCGAGTCCACCGACCTGCGTCGTGACGCCATCCACGCCGACGTCGCGCACGCCGACGACGACGTCGGTGCCCTGCGGCGAGAGCGGGGCCAGTGGGCTGATCGCGTCGAGCCGCACGGTCGAACCACGGATGTACGTGTCCTCGAGCTGGTCGAGACCTGCGGCCATCTCTGGCGGGAGCAGATCGCGCTGCATCCCGAAGAGCGCCGAGATGCCGGCGGCATCGAGGTCGCCTCCGGTCTGCGGATCCTTGATCCCCGCGAACGGGCCCTCGACGCGATCGACGTGGTCGACCTTCGCGATGGCGGCGGACAGGTCCATGATCCGCTGGACATTGGCCGGATCGGTCGGCGAGCCATCCACGTTGGCGAGGACCACGATGGGTGACGTCTCGCCCGCCCGGAAGTCATTGGAGAGGGCCACGGAGGCCTCACGGCTCTCGATGCCCGGCGGCAGGATCGATGCATCGGGGATGCCCTGGCTGAGGCGCAGGAATGGCGTTCCGAGGATGAGCAGGAAGGCGAGTGTCGGGATGAGGACCGCGAACGGACGGGCCATCACCCAGTGCGCCATCCGCTCCCAGCGCGAGGCACTCGCGGCCTCGGCGGCGTCGCCGACCGGTCGGCCGAGCATCCGCCGGATCTGGTCGCGAAGCGCCTGGACGCTCAGTGAGTTGACCCGTGGACCGAGCATGCCCAGGACGGCAGGCAGGAAGGTGAGGGCGAAGAAGACCGATGCGCCGACCGTCAGCGCGCCACCGATACCGAACGAGCGCAAGGCGGTCGGCTGGAAGAGCAGCAGCCCGGACAGGCCGACGGCGACCGCCAGCCCGGAGAACGTGACGGCCTTGCCGCTGGTCGCGACCGTGATCTGGACGGCCGTGCCGACATCCCGGCCGCGCCGGAGCTCCTCGCGGAATCGACTGACCATGAACAACGAGTAGTCGATCGCGAGCGCGAGCCCGAGCATGGTCGCTACGTTCTGGACGTAGATCGAGAGCTCGGTGACCTGGGCGGCGAGGAAGACACCGCCGAGGGTCGTGGGGATGGCGAGCGCGGCGACGAGGAGCGGCATCCCGGCAGCGACGAGCGAACCGAAGACGAGGATCAGGATGAGCGCGGCGAACGGGAACGACACCGTCTCCGCTTGGACGAGCTCCTTCTCCGACTGCTTGGCCTGGTCCTGCGTGGCCGGCCCGACGCCGGTGAGTTGCAGCGTGACGTCCGACGGCTGGTGGATGAGCGCCCGGAAGTCATCCATCGCGTCGACCGCTTCCTCGTCGGTGATGTTCAGCCGGACGACGACGTACGCCGACGTGCCGTCGTTGCTGATGAAGCGGTCGTCGTGGGTCTCGGCGTATCCGATCGGCGAGTCGACCCGCTTGTCATCGAGGAGGTCCTTCAGCGAGTCCGAGATCGCCGTCTGGAAGGCGGCCGACCGCGCGTCATCGCCGGGCTTGCCTCGGTAGACCGCGACGATCGAGCCTCCGGCCGCTCCGAAGTCGTCGCGGAGCCGGGTCGTCACGGCCGCCGATTCCGAATCGGGGTCCGTCCAGCCGCCCGCGCTCAACGCCCCGGTGACATTGGACGCAAGCAGGGACGACACGATCGCGATCGCGATCGACACGAGGGCGATGGGACGGCGGAAGCGATAGACGAACGCTCCCCAGGCACTGAACATCGTGACGGACCCCAGTCGGACGAATGGTTTGGCCTGCGAAACATAGAGAATGGTCATTCCCTTTGTCAACCGCTAGCGATTGCGTCGCGGGTTCACAAGCGGTAACGTTCGGGGAGCAACCATTCGCTTTGGAGCACCTTCGCACCCGTGCCTCGCCTCACCGCCGCCCAGGAGCAGCAGGTCCGCGACCGGATCATCCGTGCGGCCGTCGCCGTCTTCGCCGAGAAGGGCTACCACCGCGCCACGATCGCCGACGTGGTCGCTCGTTCGGGCCTGTCGGTCGGTGCCATCTACACGCACTTCACGGGCAAGGAAGAGCTGTTCCTCCACAGCTGCGACCTGATCTCGGGCCAGGGCCTTGACGAGCTGGCGACACGGCTCGCGCCGCTGACATCGACGGCGGAGCGCCTGCGCGCGGCGGTCGCCTATTACGTCGAGACGATCGATGACTTCGGTGACCAGCCGGGCCAGGTCAGCTTGGTCCGGGCATGGGCAGAAGCCGGCGAGGAGCCGGGTGTCCGCGAGATGCTGGCCCGGCGCCGCGAGCGCCTGCTCGGTGCGGCCCAGCTGTTGCTCCGCGAGGGCATCGCCCGCGGTGAGCTACCCGATTGGCTCGATGTCGACGGTTTCGGCCGCGGCTTCATGGCGCTCCTCGACGGCCTGCTCCTCCAGCGCATCGAGGCCGGCGACGCCTATCGACCGGAGGAGTCGACGCGGCGAGCGAACGCCATCCTCGATGTCCTGCTCGCCGTCCGGGGAGCCGAGCGACCTGCCGTCGCCACGGCGTAGCATCGAGCGGCGATGCCGCACGTCCAAACCGTCCTCGGCCCGATCGACCCGGGCGACCTCGGGTTCACGCTCCCGCACGAGCACACCCAGATCTCGCTGTGGCATATCCCGGCGCGCTGGGACTACTGGCAACTGACCCGCGACGAGCCGCTCATCCTCGAGGAGCTCGCGGCGTTCCGGGAGGCCGGTGGCGGCGGTATCGTCGACCTCACGATGCCGGGCGTCGGCCGGGATCCCGTGTGGCTGGCAGGTATCGCGCGCGGGACCGGTCTCAACGTCGTCATGGGCTGTGGCTGGTATCGAGGCGCCTACTACCCGGCAGAGACGCTGATCGACCGACGGTCGGTGGATGACCTCGCCGACGAGCTCGTGCGCGAGGCGACGGATGGTGTCGGCGACACCGGGATCCGGCCCGGGATCATCGGCGAGATCGGGACCGACAAGCCGTGGGTGTCAGCGCTCGAGGAGCGTGTCCATCGGGCCGCGGCCAGGGCAGCTCGCCGGACGGGTCTCGGTCTGACGACGCACAGCGTCCTATCGCCAGTCGGGCTCGAACAGTTGCGCATCTTCGAGGACGAGGGCGCCGATCCGTCGCGGGTCGTCGTGGGCCACGCCGACTCCTACCCGCACCTCGATCATTACCTCGCGATCATCGAGCGCGGCGCGGCGATCGAGTTCGACTTCCTCGGGATGTCGTTCACCCCCGCCGAGCGACATGGCGAGGGGCGCATCGTCGAGCTGCTGTGCGAGCTGCTGTCTCGCGGCCACGTCGAGCACATCCTGCTGTCACAGGATGTCTGCCACGACTCCCAGCTCCAGCGTTACGGCGGGAACGGGTACACCTATCTCGCCTCGGCCTTCCTGCCGCGGCTCCGCGATGCCGGCGTGAGCGAGGCCGAGATCGAGACGCTGACGGTCGCTAACCCAAGGCGGCTGCTCTCGATCGCCTGACCGTCAGGACTCGAGCGTCGCGTCAACGTTGATCTCGACGTTGCCTTGCAGCGTCTGGCTGATCGGGCAGCCGACCTTGGCCGCCTCGGCGGCCTTGGCGAAGTCCTCCTGGGAGATCCCGGGGACGATGCCTCGGACCGTCAGGTTGCTCGTGGTGACCCGCCAGCCGGCTTCGACCTTGTCGAACGTGACCTCGGCCGAGATCGTCAGCCGCTCGGGCGGGGTCTTCGCCCGGCCGAGCCCTGCGGAGAAGGCCATCGCGAAGCACGACGCGTGGGCCGCGGCGAAGAGCTCCTCCGGGCTGGTCTTTCCGCCCGGCTCTTCGGTGCGGGCGGGCCAGCTGACCGGCGTGTCACGGAAGATGCCGCTCGAGACCGCGCTGACGGTCCCGCTGCCGGTGGCGAGATCGCCCGACCAGACGGCCTCGGCTCGACGTACCTGTGCCATGACGTCCTCCTATCCCTGACTCGCCGTGAATGGTCGCAGGTCGGCTCGGAGGCCGTCGGAGGCGCTGGTCGGGAACGGGAGGGTCATGTGGGGTCGGGTCGGATGCGGGAGGGTCGACTCGGGACCATCCTCCCGTCGCCGCTGGGACCGGTGACCGGTTCCGCGAAGCGACACGGCTTCCGACCATCGGGACATGCGTTCCCATCTCCGCCACCTGGGTCCCGTCGCGCTCATCATCGTCCTGCTGATCGGCGTGGTCCCCGCCGCCACGGCCGCCGAGATCGACACCAGCACCGCTGCGATGCGCGCCGCCGAGATCCATGCGCTCGACCTGACCAATGCCCAGCGAACGCGCCGCGGTCTCGTCAAGCTGCGCCTTGATGCGCGTCTGAGCGAGCTCGCGCGCGACCGGGCGCAGTACATGGCGCAATCCGGTCAGTTCAGCCATACCCAGTCGAACGGCACCGACGTGTTCGACATGATCGACTCGGCGAACATCACCTGGTACGCCGCCGGAGAGATCATCGCCTGGAACACCGCCGGCCCGCTCGACTACTCCGCCGAGTTCGCGGTCGACGGGTGGATGGGATCGCCGAGCCACAAGGCGATCGTGCTCTCGAGTCTCTACAACTACGTCGGCTTCGGGCTGGCCATCGCGCCCGATGGCACCCGCTACTGGGCGGGCGTGTACCTCAAGGGTCCGGACCGGACCGGCGGGTACGCCAGGACCGGCAGCTTCACCAAGACCTATCTGAGCAGTGTCTGGGCCCGCGGGACCGTCTACTACTCGGGTGGCGACATCCGTTTGCAGGTCCTCACGGCCGGCCACCGCTATTTCCAGACCCAGTGGCGCGTCGCCGGGGGAAGCTGGATCAACGCCGGCATCACGACCGCCACGCGGATGACCAAGTGGTGGCGGCGAGGCTGGACCTATGAGTTCCGCGTCCGCGAGCGCGACCGCAACGGCAACTGGGGTTCCTGGGCAACCAAGACGCTGAAGCCCTGACCACGCGCTGACGGCTCCCTGGCCGCAGCGGCGCGTGCACCGTCCGGACGAAGAGGCCCGGATGGAACGTCGCTGAAACCTCTGAGCGGGCATCGCGACGGGGGTTTCGTGCGGCTCAAGCAGGTATCCTTGGTCTCCGTGACGAGGAGGCGTGCGATGCCAGAACTCAATCTCAAGGATCTACGAACCCGGCTCCCGGAGCTGCGGCTGCCCGAGATGACCCGCGACGATATCGCCAAGGCACTCGGTGAGGCGCGCAAGGAGATCCGGGACGTCCGCAAGGACCTGGCCGACTTCCGCCAGGACTTCGAGATGCCCCGGGGCGTCTCGGCCGTCGACCTGAGTTCGGTCGATGTCGAGAAGATCGCCAATGGCGCCAAGGACGGCGCGAAACAGGTGGCCGACACGGCGCGTGACAACGCGATGCAGGTCGTCAAGGAAGCGCGCAAGGCCGCCGAGAACGCCGGCTTCGTGGAGCGGCGCGGAAACCGACGGATCCCATTCGTCTTCGCGGGTCTCGTGACCCTCGGACTCGTGACCTGGGCATTCGCCAATTCGCCGAGCGTCAAGATGCGGCTGCGTGAGGGCGCCCAGCGTGCGCGCGAGCGCATGAACGAGCGACGCTCCACGTGGGATGAGCCGCGCGCCTTCGACGAGGCGCCGACCGCAGGTGTCCACGCCGCGACATACAGCGGTGCCCTCGGCTCGACGGACAGCCCGTACGCCGAGCCGCCGACGCCGCTTCCCGAAGGTCTCGGCAACGACCAGGAGTCGAAGATCACGGACGACGTCCCCGCCCGCGCCTGACCTGACTCGAGCCACATCGACACCGCCCCCTCCCGGGGCGGTGTCCTGATTCCTGCGAGACCGTTGCGGCGGCCCGACGCCGAGTCCCTACCATCGAACAGGTGACGCCCACCGTGGGCCCAGTCGCCACCGGGCTCGGCCGGCGCCTCATCGGCAACGGTCCGCTGCGCCGCGTGCTGGTCGCCTTCCTGCTCTTCAGCGCTGCCGAATACGGCTCGTGGGTCGCGATCCTGCTCTATGCCTACGAGCGGACAGGCCCGATGTCGGTCGGCCTGGTCGCCCTCATCCAGCTCGTCCCGGCAGCCCTCGCGGCGCCGGCCGCATCCGCGCTCGGGGACAGGTTCCCGCGCGAACGCGTCCTTGCCGTCGGCTATGCCGTCCAGGCGCTGGCAATGTTCTTCACCGGTCTCACGATGCTTGCCGATGCGCCGCCGCTCGTGACGTACCTGGTGGCGGCGGCGACCGCAGCGTCGCTGGTCGTGACGCGGCCGACCCAATCAGCACTATTGCCGTCGCTCGCGATGGCACCGGCCGATTGCACTGTCGCCAACGGTGCGAGCGGGTTCTTCGAAGGCGGCGGACAGCTCATCGGGCCACTTGCCGCCGCGGCGATCCTCGCGGTCGGGACCCCTGCGACCGTGTTCTTCGCCGGGTCCGCGACTCTCGGCGTGGCCCTGCTCGTGACCGTGGGCGTCCGAACCCGGATGGCACCGATCGTCTTCGCGACCGACGACGACGGGGTCGGTCTCCTCGGCGGCCTGCGTCTCGTCCTCGCCGATCGCGACGCCCGGGTCCTGGTCGGGCTACTGACCGCCCGGATGCTGGTGATCGGCGCGTGCGACGTGTTGTTCGTACTCCTTGCCCTGGAGCTGCTC
>DATNFQ010000179.1:0-9829 GCA_035606295.1 Patescibacteria group bacterium | reverse complement strand
TCCACGATCAGGCGCTGTTCTTCGCGATCGTCTCGGTCGGCGTCGTCGGGGCGATCGTCTGGTTCCACCACGCCTCTGGACGGAACACGCTGCTGTCTGTTGCGCTCGGGCTGCTGCTGGGTGGCGCGCTCGGGAATATGGCCGACCGGTTCCGAATCGGCTACGTCGTCGACTTCGTCGATGTCGGCATCGGCAACTTGCGGTTCTACACGTTCAACATCGCCGACTCCGCGATCAGCCTCGCGATCCTGTTGCTCCTGCTCAGTGCCTTCCTCATGACGGGTGACAGAGGCTCCCAGGGCTCGGAGACGCCGGGTGCCTGAAGCGCCGGTCGCGCCGGGCATCCGGACCGTGCGGGTCCCCGATGGAACCGCCGGGCGGATCGACCGGTTCGTCGCAGACGCGACGGGTCTCTCCCGGAGTCACGTCCAGAAGCTGATCAGTGACGGTCGTCTCACCGTCGATGGCGTCCCGGTCCGCGCCAATGCGCTCGTCGCCGCCGGCAGTGAGGTCCGCCTGGACGTCCCGAAGCCCATCGAGCTCGATCTCGCGCCGGCCCCGGACATCGAGCTCAGCGTTGTCTACGAGGACGCGGACCTGCTGATCGTCGACAAGCCCGCGGGTCTCGTGGTCCACCCATCACCCGGTCACCACGACGGCGACACGCTGGTCAACGCCCTCCTTGCCCGTTCCGGAGCAGCGGAGTACGGCGGGATCGCCGGCGTCGCGCGACCAGGGATCGTCCACCGGCTCGACCGTGACACCAGCGGTCTGCTGATGGTCGCCAAGCACGACGGGGCGCAGCAGTCGCTGATGGCGCAGCTCAAGGCGCGCCGGGTCCGCAAGACCTACCTCGCGTTGGTCGCCGGGAACGTCGCGGCCGCCGTGGGGCGCATCGAGGCGCCGATCGGCCGTGATCCGAAACATCGGACGCGGATGGCGGTCGTCCCGGACGGGCGCGCATCGACGACCGGGTATCGCGTTCGCGAACGCTTTCCGCGCTGGACGCTGCTCGAGTTGGATCTCGTGACCGGACGGACGCATCAGATCCGGGTCCATCTCGATGCGATCGGGCATCCGGTCGCAGGTGACCCGCTGTACGGCACCGGGACGTCGCGTCGGGGACCGGACGGCCTCGATCGGCTGTTCCTGCACGCGTGGCGTCTCGAGCTCGCCGCGCCATCCGATGGCCACCTCATCCGCGCGACAGCGCCCCTTCCTGATGAGCTCGAGACAGTCCTGACGGGGCTGCGCGAGGAGGCGACCGGCCGATGAACGACCTTCCTGGGCTCGACGGCGGGCGCGTGATGGAGCCGCCCCACATCTCCCAGGATCCAGGCCGTCCCGACAACGTCATCGAGGGTGCCCCGGGCGCGATGCTCGTGATCATCTCGGGCCCGTCGGGCGTGGGCAAGGACACGATCATCGACGAGATGCACCGTCGCGAGCGGGCGGAGGGCCGCGAGAACGAGCGGCACTACCTGGTCACGGTCACGACCCGCGCCCCGCGTGACGGTGAGGTCGATGGCGTCGACTACCACTTCGTCGACCGCGAGGAGTTCATCCGGATGTGGCGGGATCGCGGTTTCCTCGAGGCGAACGAGGTCCACGGCAACTTCTACGGGTCGCCGCGCGACCCGGTCCGGCAGGCGCTCATCGCGGGCAAGGACGTCATTCTCAAGATCGACGTCCAGGGGGCGCAGGTCGTCAAGGAACAAGTGACCGAGGCGCTGTTGATCTTCATCATCCCGCCGTCGCTCGAGACGCTCTTCCATCGACTTCGTTCGCGGGCGACCGAGACGGCCGACGAGCTCGAGGTCCGCCAGCGCGACGCGGCGGTCGAGCTTGCTCGACAGGATGACTACGACCACGTCGTCGTCAACGAGACCGGGCTGGTCGGCCGGACCGCCGATCGGATCGACGCGATCATCGCCGAGGAACGGGCGGCACACGCGGGCCGGCGGGTCCGCGTCTAGATCGAGGTGACCCTCGGGCTCGAGCTCGAGCTCGGAATGGGCAGGCCAGCGAGCGACGGCTCGCGGCGCGGGGTCCGGCTCGTCGAGGTGGCGATCGACGCGGCAGGAGCCGGTGGCTCGCGCCCGTATACCTACGCAGTGCCGGAACGGCTGGCCGATCTCGAGGATGGTGAGGCCGTGCTGGTCGAGTTCGGCCGGAGACAGGCGCTCGGCGTCGTGCTGGGATCGGCGGACGACGTCCCCGGAGCGGGAGAGGTCAAGCAGATCGTCGACCGGGTCCGCGCCGACGGTCCACTCCTCCCACCGTTGACGCTCGCCCTTGCCCGCTGGATCGCGGCGCACTACCTCGCACCGCCGGCTTTGGTCATCCGGTCGATGCTGCCGCCAGGCCTCCTCGAACGCCTCGAGCTGGTCGCCGAGCTCGCACCCGCCGGAGGTGCCGCCGATGGGATCGACGACCCGGTCGATGTCGATCTCCTCGACCAGCTGTCGTCCGGCGCGCGACCGGCCCGCGAACTCGCCGCGCCCGACGGGCGCGCCGGGCTGCTGCGCCGGCTCCGTTCGCTCGCCGACCGGGAGCTGATCGCGCTGGATTGGACGTTGCTGGGCGCGTCCGGTGGGCCCCGCTTTGAACGCTGGCTGCGGGCGACCCCGGAGGGCCGCGATGTCGTACACGCGCTGGCTGATGGCGAGCGACCGCCCGGTCGACCGCTCGGGCCGCGACAGATCGCCGCGCTCGGTGAACTGGCGGGCTCGGACGACGGCCTCGCCGGACCAGAGGTCGCCGGGCGCCATGGCACGTCGGCTGTCGCCGGCCTGGTTCGGCGAGGGTTGGTCGAGGCCGAGACACGTGAACGACCGCGACGCCCACTTGCCGCGCGTGCCGCGGGCCTGCGTGGGGGCCGCCCGCCGGCCGCGTCACTCTCCCCTGAGCAAGCTGAGGCCGTCGCGCGCGCCCTTGACGCGATCGCAAGGCGCGATGCCAGACCGCTCCTGCTCGACGGCGTGACCGGCGGCGGGAAGACGGCGATCTATGTCGAGGCCATCGCGGCCTCGCTGGAGGCCGGGCGTCCGGCGCTCGTCCTCGTCCCAGAGATCTCGATGGCGATGCCGCTCGTCGACCGATTGCGGTCCGATCTCGACGTTCGTGTCGCCCTGGTCCATTCCGGGCTGGGAGAGGGTGAGCGCGCCGACGAATGGCGGCGCATCCGCGCCGGGGACGTCGACATCGTCGTCGGTACGCGGCTCGCTGTCGTCGCACCGCTCGCCGGCGTCGGGGTCGTCATCGTCGACGAGGAGCACGACGCGGCCTACAAGAGCGACCGCACGCCACGGCTCCAGGCCCGCGATACGGCGATCCGCCTCGCCGAGCTCGCGTCGGCCGCGGTCGTCCTGGGTTCGGCAACGCCCGCAGTGGAGAGCTACGGCCGGGCCCTCGATGGCCGTTATGACCGCGTCGTCCTCCCGACCCGTCCGACCGGCCTCCCGCCCACGGTCGAGGTGGTGGACATGCGCGCTGAGCTTGCCGACGGCAACCGCGGCGTGCTTTCCGGCGCGCTCGACGACGCGCTCGCAGCCGTCGACACCACGGTCGGCGACCAGGCGATCCTCGTCCTCAATCGACGCGGCACGGCCTCGGTCGTGCTGTGTCGCGACTGCGGTCACGTCCAGGCCTGTCCGGACTGCGAGCGACCGCTCGTCTACCACCAGGCGGGCACGACGCTTCGGTGTCACCACTGCGGTCGCGCGACGCCGCTTGCGTCGCGCTGTCCGAACTGCCACTCACCGCGGATCCGCTACCTCGGCGGCGGTACGGAACGGGTGGAGCGCGAGGTTCGGGAGGCGCACCCGCGACTGCGGGTCGCCCGGCTCGACCGAGATGTGGCGGACCGGCGAGGCGCCGCGGAACGGGTCATCGACGCCTTCACCGCCGGCGACGTCGACGTCCTCGTCGGGACGAGCCTCGTCGCGAAGGGCCTCGACGTGCCGAGCGTCACCCTGGTCGGCGTCGTGTCGAGCGATGTGGCGCTGAATCTGCCCGATGAACGCGCCGCCGAACGGACGTACCAGCTGCTCCGCCAGGCGATCGGCCGCGCGGGGCGTGGTGACCGCCCGGGTCGTGCGATCGTGCAGACGTATCAGCCTGACCATCCGGTGATCGAGGCGGTCGCGCAGGACGACGGAGCCACCTTCTACGCGGCGGAGCTCGACCTGCGTCGCCGATTCGGGTCTCCGCCGTTCGGGTCGATCGTCAAGCTGACCGTCGCGCTCCCCGAGCGTGACGCCGCCGAGCGGGCGGGGGAGGAGATGGTGGCTCGCCTCCAGCAGCAGGCCGCAGGGAGTGCGACGACCGTGGTGGGTCCCGCCCCCGCCTACATCGCACGACGCAACGAAAAGTGGCGGTATCACGTCATCCTGCGGGGCGACGATCCGCTGACGGTCCTCGGCGGCGATCCTGGCCCACCGTGGTCGGTCGATGTCGACCCGGAGACACTGCTCTGAGGACGAGCGCGCTTGCGAGCGCGCAGAGGGAAACGATGAACCTGAGAACGATCCTCCTTGTCGCGTCGGTAGCCATCGTGGCCGCCGCGTGCGCCAGTCCCGCGGCGCCTTCCGCTATACCACCGACGGTGCCATCCCCGGGACCATCCCAGTCGGGCGCTGAGGGGACGATGACGCTCCGGGCTGCTCCCGCCGATCTCGGCTGCGACGCCATGCCGGTCGCCTACCGGCGGGTCGTGTTCCAGATCGATCCAGCCGCTGAGGAACCGGTGACCGCGCAGACGGATACGGGGAAGTCGCTGCAGACCTTCTGGTCAGCCGGCTTCGTCGGCGTGGCAGATGGGCCGGTCGTCAAGGATCCATCCGGGCAGGTCGTCGCCTCGAATGGCGAGGGTTTGGACATCGCCGAAGGCGCGTTGCCGCGACTGCACGGCTACTTCGTGTGCCCTTCCGACAACGCGATCTACGTGTTGCTCCAGGACCCCTCGTGACGTCCTAGGTCAGTCGACGTCGAGGCGGTAGGCGACAAGCACGCCACCGACCATGCGCTCGAGGCCTTGCAGACATTCGAGCTGCGAGGCCTCGAGATCGACCGGATGCAGATGCTCACCGACCGCCTCGGGATCGACCGTCCCCCAGCGGGTCGGGGCATACGCCATGACGACGTCGGTGTCGAGCGTGCGCTCGGCCTCATGGACGAGGTCGATCTGAGCGGGCTCGAGCTCGGCGAAACTCCACTCGATGGCCATCGAC
The DNA here is from genome assembly GCA_035606295.1 of Patescibacteria group bacterium. Lineage (GTDB taxonomy): Bacteria > Chloroflexota > Limnocylindria > Limnocylindrales > CSP1-4 > SPCO01. The sequence goes on along the minus strand of DATNFQ010000179.1, from coordinate 4,598 downwards.
GGTCCTCCGTGCGGATCCTCACCTCGATGATACGGCCGGGACCATCGGCTGCGGTGTGCTTCTGACAACTTCGTGCGAGGATTGCCTCCGCACGATGAGGAGACCACCACGATGACAGATCCACTGAACCCCAGCCACGACGAACCGGCCGAAGGGCCGCGCGACGACGCCTACTCGGCCCCCCCCGGCGCCGAGACCGACGGGGACAACGCCAGCGAGCGGGCCAGCGCCAGCGACGCAGCCGCCAACGCGAGCGCGCGCGCCGGCGACGTGTTCGAGCAGATCAAGGTCCGCGTCGAGGACGCTGCCGAGAAGGCCGCGCCGACGGTCCGAGAGCTGTCGGCGAAAGCCGCCGAACTGGTCGCCGTCGCGGCCGACAGGGCGGCGCCGATCGCCAAGCAGGCCGGCGAGGCCACCGCGGGCGCGAGCAGCAAGCTCGCCGTCCGATCTCGCGAGTGGGCGGCCGAGATCCGCGAGCAGGTCGCATCGAACGGCGGGGGCGCCGCGACGGCGACCGCGACGGAGCCGAGGACCGCCACGGACATCGCCCGCGACGTCGCCGAGGACAACCCGCCGCTCTAGTCGCTCACATCGACGACAGCCGGGGACATGCGGGCTCCGACCGGTCGCCCATATACTTCGCCGCGATGTCCGTCCGAACCATCATCACGCTGGGCGATCCGCGGCTACGCCTGAAGGGCAAGCCGGTCGATTCGTTCGGCAAGTACCTGCATGAACTGCTCGACGACCTCGCACACACGATGCGCGACGCTCCGGGCGTCGGCCTGGCTGCCCCCCAACTCGGCGAGGCGCTGCAGGCCTGTGTGATCGAGGTCGAGAGCCATCTCTACGAGTTGGTGAACCCCAGGATCGTCCGCGCCACCGGTGACGACCGTGACCTCGAAGGTTGCCTGTCGATCCCGGGCTATGTCGCATACGTCGAGCGGCGAGAGAAGGTCTGGGTCGTGGCCCAGGATCGCCACGGCAAGAAGTACAAGGTCACAGGATCCGGGCTGCTCGGCCGGGCACTCCAGCACGAGCTCGACCACCTCGACGGGAAGCTGTACATCGACTATCTCGAGTCGATGGATGAGCTGATCCCCGTCGGCCAGGGCGACGAGGACGAGGCCGAGGTCCGCGAGGCGACGAGCGCCCTGGCGTGACCGAGGGACGGGCACGGACCGTCTTCATCGGTAGCGGCGGTTTCGGCCGCGAGACGCTGTGGCGGCTCGCCGACCATCCGGACGTCGAGCTCGTCGGCGTCGTCACGGCGCCGCCGCGACCCGCCGGCCGAGGCGGCCGCACGGCTGTCACGCCGATCCATGAGGCCGCCCGCCACCTCGACGTCCGTCGGATCCTGACCCCGGCCCGCTTGCGCGAACCCGCGGCCCTCGACGAAGTGCTTGGTCTCGCGCCGGAGCTCCTCGTGCTCGCCGACTACGGGCAGATCGTTCCCGCCGCGCTGCTTGAGGTTCCGCACGGCGCGTTGAATCTGCACCCCTCGCTGCTCCCGCGATATCGCGGCGCGACACCGATCCCGGCCGCGATCCTCGCCGGCGATCGTGAAACCGGTGTGACGTTGATGCGCATGGACGCGGGCCTCGACACGGGGCCGATCGTCGCGCAGACACGCGTGCCGCTGACAGGCGACGAGAGCACGCCGCTCCTCGAGGAGACGCTCGAGGTGGAGGCGGCGGCGTTGCTGACGCGGTACCTCGGTCCGTGGCTGCGCGGCAAGATCACGGCCACGCCGCAGCCCGAGGATGGCGCCTCCATGACGCGGCCGCTCCGGCGCGAGGATGGGCGGCTGGATCCGGCCCGAAGCGGCGCCGAACTGGAGCGCCAGGTCCGCGCGTATCAGCCGTGGCCAGGTTCCTTCGTCGATACCGATGCGGGTCGCCTCATCGTCTGGCGCGCGGAGCTCGAGGACGAGGGCCCGCCGCCCGGCGTGTTCGACGAAGGCGGGATCGGCACCGGGGACGGGTCGCGGTTGCGGATCCGCGAGGTCCAGCCCGCGGGACGTGACCGGATGTCGTGGGATGCCTACCTCCGGGGTCGCCCCGCCATCGTCGGCAGTAGCATCGTCCGGTGACCAGCGACGCCCGCCCCGGCATCTCCGGTCTGACGCCCGATGCGCTCGCGACGTGGGTCGAAGCGGGCGGCGAACCGTCCTATCGCGCTCGGCAGATCGCCGATGCCGTGTGGAAGGACGGCGGCGTCACGGATGCCGCGGCGATCCGAACGCTCCCCGAAGGCTTCCGGGCGACCGTCGCCAACGCTTACCGCTTCGACACGGTCGAGGACAGCGAGATCCGCCTCGCCGACGACGGCCAGACGGAGAAGGCACTCCATCGGCTCGCGGACGGTGCGCTCATCGAATCGGTGCTGATGCACTACCCGGCGCGAGGAGCTTCCCGGGAGCGACACACCTTGTGCATCTCCAGCCAGGCGGGCTGTGCCGTGGGATGCCCCTTCTGCGCCACCGGCGAACTCGGGTTCGGGCGCGACCTGGAAGTCGCGGAGATCGTCGACCAGGCACGTCACGCGCAGCGACGGCTCGCCGAGACCGGCCAGCGGCTCACCAACGTCGTGTTCATGGGCATGGGTGAACCGCTTCTCAACCTCGACCGAGTGCTCGCCGCGGTCGAGGCGCTCAACGATCCGCGGCGGTTCGGCCTCGGCGCGCGGCACATCACCGTCTCGACCTCCGGGGTCGTCCCGGGCATCCGCCGGCTGACGGCCCTCGGCCCACAGTTCACGCTGGCGATCTCGCTCCATGCGGCCCGCGACGCGCTCCGCGACGTGCTCGTCCCGTTGAACCGCCGCTGGCCTGTCGCGGAGGTCGTGGACGCCGCACGCGACCATGCACGCGCGACGGGGCGCCGCATCACCTACGAAGCGACCATGATCGGTGGCGTGAACGACACGGACCTCGACGCGGCCGCCATGGCCGACCTGCTCCGCGGCGATCATGCCCACGTCAACCTCATCCCGATGAACCCGGTCGCGCACACCCCGTGGTCCGCGAGCCCGATGTCCGTCATCGAGCGCTTCGCCGCGACCCTCCGTGACGCGGGGATCTCGACGACGATCCGGCGCAACCGCGGCCAGGAGGTCGGTGCCGCGTGCGGGCAACTCGCGGCGGAACGGGCCGGTGAGCCGCCCATGCCGGCGGTCGCCCGTCGGCGTGAGCGCCTCGAGGCCGAAAGTGCCGCGGCGCTCCGCGGCGAACGCAGTCACGAACCCGTGCCCGTCGGGGTGGGGGAGTGAGCCAGCCGGGTCGAGCGAGGATCGCCGGCAGCATCCTCGATGCGGACCTGGGCAACCTTGCGAATGCCGTCCGACGGGTCGTGGCGGCGGGCGCCGACCGGATCCATCTCGACGTGATGGATGCCCATTTCGTCCCGAACCTGACGTTCGGCGCGAAGACCATCAAGGCGCTGCGGCCGCGGACGACGATCCCGTTCGATGCGCATCTCATGGTCGACGAGCCGGGTCGCTACATCGAGGAATACATCGACGCCGGGTGCGACTCGATCACGTTCCACGTCGAGATCGACGAGCCGATCGCGCCCACCCTCGGGACGATCCGGGCCGCGGGTCGCGCAGCTGGTCTAGCGGTCAAGCCGGGAACGCCCGTCACGGCGCTGGAACCGTACGCGGAGCTGCTCGACATCGTGCTGATCATGACCGTCGAGCCCGGGTTCGGTGGCCAGGCGTTCATGAGGGAGGTGCTGGCGGCAAAGGCAGCGGGCGCGCGGGAGATCCTGAAGCACAAGCTGTACGGCGGCGAGATCCACGTCGACGGTGGCATCAACCGCGAGACCGCGGAGTTCGCCGGCTCGTACGGGGTCGATGTCTTCGTCGCTGGGTCGGCGCTGTTCCTGAAGGGCCGGGACATGGGCCGCGAGGTGCGTCTCATCCGGGCGCTCGCCGACGAGGGCTTCCAGTACGGACCCAACGACGGGCGGCCGCCGATCCCGAGTGATCGGATGACCCGCTTCGCGTCGCTTCCCAAGCATCTGGCGCATCGCCTTATGGACGAGATCGAGGTGACCGGGATCCCGGTGATGATGCTGCGTGGTGAGGGCGAGGTGAACCCGGACGGCGTGCGCGATTACGACCTGCTGGTCCCGGCGACGGTCGAGGATCACGTCATCGACGTCCATGGGCCCACGCGGGATCGGCTTCTCGCCGAAGCCGACGCCTGGCGTCGATCGTTCACGGCCCGGACGTGAGAGCGCTCCTCCAGCGCACGAGCGGCGCGTCCGTCCGGATCGGAGGCGAGGCCTTGAGCTCGATCGGCGCGGGCCTCGTCGTACTGCTCGGCGTCGGCCACGACGACGATGCCAATACGGCGGACGCGCTGGCGGAGCGGATCGCCCAGCTTCGGATCTTCCGTGACGACGAGGGACGGACGAATCGGTCGCTCGTCGACGTCCGGGGCGAAGCGCTGGTCGTCTCGCAGTTCACGCTGTTCGCCGATACGAGCCGTGGGCGCCGCCCCGGATTCACGGAGGCGGCTGGTCCCGAACAGGCGGAGCGTCTCTACCAGCGGTTCGCTGCCTCGCTGCGCGAGCACGACATCCGGGTCGAGA
>DATNFQ010000178.1:0-2589 GCA_035606295.1 Patescibacteria group bacterium | reverse complement strand
TGCGGGCGATCTTCGGTGAGAAGGCCCGCGAGGTGAAGGACAGCTCGCTGCGCCTGCCCCATGGTGAGCGCGGCAAGGTCGTCGAGGTCCGCGAGTTCCGTCGCGAGCTCAACGACGACCTCCAGCCGGGCGTGAACCGGCTGGTCCGGGTGTCGGTCGCCCAGAAGCGCAAGATCTCGGTCGGGGACAAGATGGCCGGCCGCCACGGCAACAAGGGCGTGATCGCCAAGATCCTGCCCGCCGAGGACATGCCGTTCCTGCCGGACGGCACGCCGGTCGACATCATCCTCAACCCGCTCGGCGTGCCGAGCCGGATGAACATCGGCCAGATCCTCGAGACGCACCTCGGCTGGGCCCTCCACAAGAAGGGCCTGAAGGCCGCGACCGCCGTGTTCGACGGCGCGACCGAGGCGCAGATCCAGGACGAGTTGCGCGACGCCGGCCTGCCTGAGAACGGCAAGATCGACCTCCGCGACGGCCGCACCGGCGAGGTGTTCGATCGACCGATCACCGTCGGCTACATCTACATGCTCAAGCTCCACCACCTCGTCGAGGACAAGATCCACGCCCGGTCGACCGGTCCGTACAGCCTCATCACCCAGCAGCCGCTCGGTGGCAAGGCGCAGTTCGGCGGCCAGCGGTTCGGCGAGATGGAGGTGTGGGCCCTCGAGGCGTATGGCGCTGCCAACATCCTCCAGGAGCTGCTCACCGTGAAATCGGACGATGTCCTCGGACGCGTCCAGACGTACGAAGCCATCGTCAAGGGCGAGGAGATCCAGCCACCGCGGGTCCCCGAGTCGTTCAAGGTCCTCATCAAGGAGCTCCGGAGTCTCGGGCTCAACGCGGAGATCCTCGACCAGAACGAGGAAGAGATCCCGCTCGCGGAGGACGACGCCTCCGGTTACCTCCTCCCGGACCTCGGCGGGATCAATCTCGCCGGGTTCGAGGACTGACCGTCACGCACACCACACCCGTAAACCGCACGCACACAACGAACACGCGGGGCCGAGTCCCGGCCGGCTCGATCCCGCTCGCCACCGGTCCGCATCACGTCGCCGAGCCAGGCGGTGACGTGGAGGAGAACCATGCTCGAGGTCAATAACTTCAGCGCGATCCGCATCTCGCTCGCCAGCCCGGACCAGATCCGGGAGTGGTCGAAGGGCGAGGTCACGAAGCCCGAGACCATCAACTACCGGACGCTCAAGCCGGAGAAGGACGGGCTGTTCGACGAGCGCATCTTCGGTCCGACCAAGGACTGGGAGTGCTACTGCGGCAAGTACAAGAGGATCCGCTACAAGGGGATCATCTGCGACAAGTGTGGCGTCGAGGTCACCCGCAGCAAGGTCCGTCGGGAGCGGATGGGCCACATCCAGCTCGCGAGCCCGGTCAGCCACATCTGGTACTTCAAGGGCACGCCGAGCCGGCTTGGGATCCTGCTCGACATCAGCCCGCGCAACCTCGAGCGCATCCTGTACTTCGCCCTGTACATCGTCACCCACGTCGACGAGGACGCGCGCAAGCGCGCGCTCGCCACGATCGAGGATGAGGCGCAGGGGCGTGGCGGCGAGGCCGGCGAGCGACTCGCCGAGCTCGAGGATGAGCTGCGCACGAACGTCAACAAGCAGAAGGACGAGCTCAATGCCGAGCTCGCCCGGACCAAGGCCGACCTCGAGTCCCAGCGTGCTGCCCGGACCGAGGAGATCGCCGCCGCCGCACAGGCGACCGAGGCACTCCTGGCGGAGCTCGGCAAGGGCGCCGCGGAAGACGCCGTCGCCTTCGCCCCGACCGGCGAGGTGATCGTCGCCGCCGGCGACACCGGCGGGAAGGAGGCGACCGCGCGCCTGCGCAAGGTCGTGTCCGAGTACAGCGAGCAGGTCAACGCCGACCTGAAGCAGCGCGAGGCCGATGAGGAGCGCGCCGTCGAGCAGAAGATCGCCGACCTCTCGAGCGGCGTCGACGAGACACTGCAGCACGAGCGAGCCGGCCTGCAGGAGCAGGCGCAGGGTCTGAAGGACGAGCTTCGCGGCCGACGCGACCAGCTCGAGGCCATCAAGCCGATGATGACCCTCGGCGAGAACGAGTACCGCGCCCTCGAGGAGCTGTACGGCGCGTCTGCCAAGGGTGGTCGCGTCTTCAGCGCCGGCATGGGCGCTGAGGCGGTCCGCGAGATCATCAGCCGCATGGACCTGGAGGAGCTCGCCCGCTCGCTCCATGTCGAGGTGCGGACGAGCTCAGGTCAGCGCCGCAAGAAGGCGATCAAGCGCCTGCGCCTGATCGAGGCATTCCGCCGCTCCGGCAACCGCCCGGAGTGGATGATCCTGTCGGTCCTGCCGGTGATCCCGCCGGACCTGCGCCCGATGGTCCAGCTCGACGGCGGCCGCTTCGCGACGTCGGACCTCAACGACCTGTATCGGCGCGTGATCAACCGCAACAACCGCCTTAAGCGGCTGCTCGAGCTCGGCGCGCCCGAGATCATCATCCCCAACGAGAAGCGGATGCTCCAGGAGGCGTGCGACGCCCTGATCGACAACGGTCGCCGCGGCCGCGCGATCGCGGGCACCGGCAACCACCGGCTCAAGTCCCTGAGCG
>DATNFQ010000177.1:0-3551 GCA_035606295.1 Patescibacteria group bacterium | reverse complement strand
CGCCTTGACGTCCGCGACGCGCGGCGCCCGGGCCCGCCAGCGCGCCGCCAGATCATCCGAGGACATCGCCCGTGCCGCATCGACGGTCGTTGCGATGACGGTCGCCCCGAGCATCGCCGCGGCACCGGCCAGCGCATCGATGATGCCGTCCACGTCCTTGTCAGCCATCGCTGCCATCACCAGCGTCAGTGGCCCGGGCGTCAAGTGCGGTCGCAGGTCGTCGATCGCCTGTGCCAGGGCCGCCGCGCCCGCCGGGTTGTGCGCGCCGTCGAGCAGGATATCGACGCCGTCGCGCGACACGAGCTCGAGCCGGCCCGGCCAGACCGCCGCGGCGTAGCCATCCCGTCGTGCGTCGTCAGGGGCCGAGGCGATGCCGGCGTCGTCGAGCGCATCGAGGACGGCGTCGGCGACCGCGACGTTGGCCGCCTGATGCCGGCCCCGGAGACCGACTCGCGTCCGTCCGAGTCGCGGAAGTTCCACAGTCAACCCATCGCGATCCCAGTCGATGATCGGAGCCGGTACGACGGCGGTCAGCGGCGCACCGACCCGTTGCGCCCGGCTGCGGATGATCTTCAGTGCCTCGCCCTCTGCGCCGGTCACGGCCCGGTCACCTCGCTCGATGATCGCCGCCTTCTCCCGGGCGATCGCGGCGATCGTCGGCCCGAGTCGATCCATGTGGTCGAGCGCGACGTTCGTCACCGCAGCGACGCCGCCATCCCAGGCGTGAGTCGCATCGAGGCGCCCCCCGAGTCCGACCTCGACGAGGGCGATGTCGATCCCCGCTTCGGCGAAATGCCGGAAGACCACCGCCGTCAGTAGCTCGAATTCGGTCGGTTCGCCGTGCCGCCGCGCGACGCGGTCCGAGATCGACAGGACAGCGTCGACGTGGCGGGTGAAGTCCTTGACCGAGATCGGGTGACCGTCGATCTCGACCCGCTCTCGATAGCTGATCAGATGCGGTTTCGGTGTCTGGCCAACGCGGAGCCCAGCTGCCCGAAGCGCCGACCCCGCAAGCGCGAGGACACTGCCTTTCCCGTTCGTCCCACCGACGAGTGCGCCCCGGATCGATCGCTGTGGGTCACCGAGTGCCGCGAGCAATGCCCGCGTGCGTCCCAGCCCGAGGTGGATCCCGAACCGGCCGCGTGCCGCGAGCGCTGCCAGCGCCTCGTGGTACTCCGTCGCTGGGGCCGCGGCGCTCACTCGCGCGTCAGCTCGTCCTCGTAGAAGACGCACTGATTGAAGCGCGGGGTGAGGCAGACATCGTTCACGTAGCCCTGGTCGAGGTGGACGCCTCCGCGCAACTGACACCGCGAGACGTTGGTGTCCTGGCGGATCAGCGCCTTGAGCAGATGCGGCGCCTGGATCGGGATCGCGCCGCGCGAACCCGTCATGTAGAAGTGCGGACACACGTTGCGGCGGAGGTTCGGCAGCCCGAAGCCCGGTCGCGGCGGGATCGGCATCGTCGAGGGAGCGGGTCGCGTCGCGAGGGGTGACGGCGTGACGCGAGCGATCGGGCCGAGCCCGAAGGCCGGTCGACCTGGTGCGTTGCCCGGGGTAGGGCGCCCCGTCGATGTCGGACGACCCGACCGATCGGGTCCTTGGCCGCTGACCGGTCGTCCGGTCCGTGGATCGCGGGCCTGCACGCAACCTCCCCATCCTGCGCGCACCAATACCGTCGGCACGCGCGACCGCGCAAGAGTACAGCGCAGTGCCTCCTTTCGACCGTCGCCGCGGCGACACCCTGTCCTTGCCGAAGGCGATAGCGCCCGCCGACGTACCGACTGGCGAAGGCGTGCGACAATCGCCGCCGATGGCGACCCGCCGCCGAGCAGATCACGTCAGGCCCCGCCCCCCGTCCGGCGGCCGTTCCACCCCCGTCAAGACCCGACCCAGAGCCCCAGCGCCCGGGCGGATCGCGGTCCACGGCCCGGTCCGGCGCAGCCGCGGCATCCCCCTCGTGGGCCAGGTGGCGCTTGGCGTCGGCGTCGTGATCGTCGGGCTGTTCGTCCTGTACATCGGCGCGGGTGGTCTGGGGGTCGTCGCCAAGACGCTCGGCGGGACGCTGACTTCGTTCGTGCAGGGCGTGACGGCGACCCCGGCGCCGTCGACGACGCAGGCGGTCATCGAGGACGCCCCGTCGGTCGAGACACCGACCGAGCCCTATACCAATCAGAACCAGGTCGACCTGGCGGTGACCGTGCCGTCACGCCTCGCCGGCAACCCCGATTACCGGGTGCGCGTGTACCTCGCCCTCAAGGACCAGGCGCCGACCGCCATCGACGAGAAGCCGCTCGCGGCGGTCCCGCGCATGATCATCCCGGTCAAGCTGACCAAGGGCATCAACGACTTCAGCGTCACGCTGGTCGGGCCCGGAGGCGAGTCGGAGTCGTCGCCGCTCGTACGCTGGGTACTCGATGTCGACCCGCCGACCATCAAGCTGACCTCCCCGAAGGACGGGGCCATGATCAATCGGCAGGCGGTCACCCTCCAGGGACGCACCCAGGGGCGCTCGACACTGAACGCGCGCAACATGAAGACCGGCCAATCGATCGGCGGGAATGCTGCGGCTGACGGCACCTTCTCGCTGAGCCTCCCGCTGGACACCGGCACCAATCCGATCCGCCTCACCGTGACTGATCCCGCCGGGAACCAGAAGGCGACGACCCTGTCCGTGCGGCGCGGGTCGGGCCGCCTCACGGCGTCGGTCAGCCTGTCGTTCTACTCGATCAGCCAGCGGCAGCTCCCGCAACAGATCCGCCTCGTCGCCAACGTCGACGATCCTGATGGCGGTCAGCTGGCCGGCGCTCGCGTCACGTTCACGCTCAGCGTGCCGGGCATCAAGACCATCACCGGCGACGCGACGACCGACGCGAACGGTCAGGCGTCGTTCTCGACGCGCATCCCGAAGGGCGCCGATGTGGGCGTCGGGACGGCCGGCATACTCGTCCGGACCACGGATTTCGGCCGGACGACCGATGAGACGGTGATCACGATCCGTCGCTAGGCCGTCGGCATCCGTGCCAGGAAACGTGTCGGGTGGGGTTGTCGACAGGCGACGGACTCGCAGCTACCATCCGCGCATGCCGATGTGGCGGTGTCCGCATTGCGGGACTCCCCAGGCCGAGACGGCGCGGTGCTGGGTGTGTCGGCGGTCCTCCACCTCCTGCGGCACGTGTCGCAACTATCGACGCTCGGTGGCGGGTCAACTCGGCTACTGCGGACTCGACCGGGGCCGGCAGCCGCTGACCGGCGAGGAGATCCGCGGCTGCTGGGAGGGCTGGACCCTCGCAACGGGAACGTCCGTTCCACTGACGATCGCGGCAGCTCGCCCCGGAGACGAGGCGCGCCCGCCGCTGGAGTTCGTGGAGGTCGGCGCCGCCGCGTCGGTCGAGCTCGCCGACGAACCGAGCGAAGACCCGCCCGTCGCACCACCGAATCGCCGATCACCCGATCCTGGCTGGAGCCTCTGGGGCGACCTGGAACCTTGAGCCGGCCGGCTAAGGTCGGGGTCGGCGTCGGCTCGACCGTGGGAGTCGGCGTCGGCGTCGGCG
>DATNFQ010000176.1:0-8682 GCA_035606295.1 Patescibacteria group bacterium | reverse complement strand
CTCGAGGCGGAGCGACATCAGTGCCCGCATCCCGAACAGCCGCAGGCCGTGCGGTTGGCCGGCGGCCACGATCCGGTCGAACAGCGCACGCTGGTATTCCGGAGCCACCCACAGCTCGTAGCCCAGGTCGCCGGAATAGTTGATGCGTGCGACATGTGCCGGGACCATCCCCAGGTCGACCTGGCGGAACGACATGAATGGGAACGCCTCGGTCGACAGGTCGAGGTCGGGTGCTCCCGCCGACAGGACGTCGCGCGCCCGCGGCCCGGTGAGTGAGAGACCCGTCAAGCCCAGACCAAGGACCTCGAATCGGACCGAGCCGTCGACGGGCAGGTGCTGCCGGAACCAGCGCGAATGGTGGACCTCCGCCGGGAGCGAGCCGAACAGGTAGAACTCGTGGGCCTCGCTCGCCCGCGCGACGGTGAACTCGCCGACGATCCGTCCGCCCTCGTTGAGCATCCCGGTCAGCGTGATCCTGCCGGGCTTCGGCATCCGCTGCGTCAGCAGCGATGACAGCCACGCCTCGGCTCCGGGACCAGTGACGCGATATTTCGCGTAGTTCGAGATCTCGGTCATGCCGACGCGCTCGCGGACGGCGTTGACCTCCTCGGCGACGCATTCCCACGCGTTCGACCGGCGGAACGTGACGTCCTCCTTGGGTTCGAGACCGGCCTTCTGGAACCACAGGGCGTGCTCGAGTCCGAACGTGGCGCCCCACACGGCGTTCGCGTCGGTCAATCGGTCGTAGATCGGCGTCGTCAGAAGCGGGCGCCCGGCGGGCAGCTCCTCGTTCGGGAACGTGATCCGGAACCGGCGCCGGTAGTTCTCCTGGACCTTCGCGTTGGTGTAGCCGAGCGTCGCGTAGTCACCGTATCGGGCGACATCCATCGCCCAGATATCCATCCCCGAGTCACCGTCCGGGCCGGCGGTCATCCACTCGGCGAGGGCCAGGCCGACGCCACCGCCCTGCGACAGCCCGGCCATCACGGCGCAGGCTACCCAGTAGCCGCGCAGACCGCGGATCGGACCGACCAGCGGGTTCCCGTCGGGCGAGAAGGTGAACGGGCCATTGACGATGCGCCGCAGACCGATCGTCTGCATCGGCGGGTAGTGCTTGAACGCGACCGAAAGCTCCGGCGTGATCCGGTCCATGTCGTTCTTGAGGAGCTGCGACCCGAAGTCCCATGGTGTCTCGCGCGGCGACCACGGGACGCACGCCTGTTCGTACGTGCCCATGAGCATCGCGCCGCCTTCCTGGCGGATGTAGATCTCGCCGGCGAAATCGAGCGCCATCGGCATCTCGTGCCCGGTCTTCGCGATGTGGGCCGCGACCTCGGGCATGTCTTCGGTGATGAGGTAGTGGTGCTCCATGGCGAGGACAGGCAGCTCGATCCCCACCATCCGGCCGACCTCGCGCGCCCACAGCCCGCCGGCGTTGACGACGTGCTCGGTGTGGATCGACTCCCCGTTCTCGAGGCGGACGTCCCACGTGCCATCGGGCCGCTGCGACAGGCCGACGACCGGCGTGCGCTGATGGACCTCGGCGCCGAGCTGTTGCGCGCACTTCACGTACGCGCGCGTGACGCCGGTCGGGTCCACGTGACCTTCGACCGGGTCGTACAACGCCCCGACGAAGTACTGCGGGTCCATGAGCGGGAAGAGCTCGGCTGCTTCGTTCGGCGTGATGAGCTCGAGCTCCATCCCGAGGTAGCGGCCGCGCGCCTGCGCCATCCGCAGGAAGTCCATGCGGACTTCCGTGTCCGCGAGCATCAGACCGCCTGGCAGGTGGATCGAGCAGTCCTGACCCGACTGACGCTCGATCTCCTCGTAGAGCTGGATCGTGTACTGCTGCAGTCTGGCGACATTGGGATCGCCGTTGAGCGTGTGCATCCCGCCGGCGGCGTGCCACGTGGAGCCCGCGGTCAGTTCGCGTCGCTCCAGCAGCATCACGTCGGTCCAGCCCGCCTTCGTCAGGTGGTACAGGACGCTGGCGCCCACGACGCCCCCACCGATGACGACGACCTGTGTCTGCTGCTTCACGCGATCCCCTCGAAGGTTGCTGGTGACGATCGGGTCAATAGTCTGTCGGGACGCCGCCCTCGGCGACGCGCCGCTCGACGAACGCGTCGAGCTCCTCCCGGATGGCGGGGTCCATCGCCGGCGGTTCGTAGGCGGCGAGGAGCTCCTTCCAGAGCCGGTTCGCCTTCGCCGGCAGCTCTGGTGAGCCCGCCTCCTGCCACGTCTCGTAGTTCCGCCAGTCCGACAGCATCGGCTTGTGGAATGCCGTCTTGAAGCGCGACTGGGTGTGTTCGGCGCCGAAGAAATGCCCGCCCGGTCCGACCTCTGCGATGGCGGAGAGTGCCAGGCTCTCGTCGTCGACGGGGACCGGTTCGAGGAACGCCTCGATCATCCCGAGCAGCTCGGCGTCGAGGACCATCTTCTCGTAGCTCGCGTGGAGACCGCCCTCCATCCAGCCGGCGCCGTGCATCAGCAGGTTGACGCGACCCATGATCGCGCCCCACAACGAGAACACCGACTCGTACGCCGCCTGCGCATCGAGCGCGTTCGCGGCATTGACGTTGGAGGATCGATACGGAACGCCGTAGCGGCGCGCCAGCTGGCCGCCGATGAGCGAGGTCCGCATGGCCTCGGGTGTGCCGAAGGCCGGAGCCCCGGACTGCATGTCCACGTTCGATGTGAAGCCGCCATAGATGACCGGCGCCCCAGGCCGGACGACCTGGGTCAGGACGATCCCGGCCAGCGCCTCGGCGTTCTGCTCGACGAGCGCGCCTGCAAGCGTCACCGGCGCCATCGCGCCACTGAGCGTGAACGGGGTGATGCACACGATCTGGTTGCGCTCGGCGAAGGCGATCACGCCCTGCGACATCGGCGTGTCAAGGCGGAGCGGCGAACTCGTATTCACGACCGTGAACACCGACGGCTCGACGTCAAGCGTCGCCGCGTCGACGCCACGGGCGATCCGGATCATCTCGAGCACATCGAGGTTCCGCTGCCGACCGAGCGAGTAGCAATGGATCGCCTTGTCCATGAGCGTCAACGCGTCGTGCGTGGCATGCAGGTAGCGGACGCCGTGGTGGACGTCGACCGGTTCGACCGGGTACCCGGCCAGGAAATGGACGCTGTTGAGCGACTGTCCGAGCCGGAGCAGGTTCTGATAGTCCTCGCGATTGCCGATCCGCCGACCGCGATCCAGGTCCGCGACATTCGGCGGCGAGCCGACCGTGCCGAAGGCCATCCATGGACCACCGAGTCGGAGGTGTCGCTCGGGGTTCCGGGCATGGAGGGTGAATTCGGACGGGACGGTCTTGATGACCTCCTCGACCATCGCCGGGTCGAAACGGACACGCTGGCCGCCATCCTCGATCGTCGCGCCGGCGCGCTTGAGGTGCTCACGGGCGTCCGGGTCGAGGAAGTCCATCCCGATCTCGGCGAGGACGCGCAACGAGGCCCGGTGGATCGAGTCGAGCTCGTCGTCGGAGATCGCCCGCGTCGGCTCGTACGGCATCTGCGGCTGCCGGAACGGCCGCTGCTGGGGCAGCCGTGATCGCTCGTGGGCGGCGCGCCCGCCCGCCCGGCGACGTCCGATGAGGGCCTCACCCGCCGGCGTGTCCAGGTCCGTCATGTCAGGTCGATCCACGTCGTCTTCAGCTGCGTGTAGCCCTCGAGTGCGTGGAGCGACTTGTCCCGCCCGAAGCCCGACTGCTTGTACCCGCCGAACGGCACCGTGATGTCCGCTGTATCGAACGTGTTGATGTACACGGTCCCGGCGCGCAGCGACCGGGCGAGGCGGTGGGCCTTGGTGATGTCGCGCGTCCAGACCCCGGCCGCAAGCCCGTACGGCGTGTCGTTGGCGATACGCACGGCGTCGGCCTCGTCCTCGAATTCGGTCACGGTGAGTACCGGGCCGAAGATCTCCTCGCGGGCGACGCGCCAGTCGTTGTCGACCCCGTCGAGGATCGTGGCCGGGACGTAGCAGCCGCCGGTATCCGTGCGGACTCGCTCACCGCCGGCAACGACCCGCGCGCCCTCGCGCTGCCCGAGCTCGACGTACTGGAGCACCTTGTCCAGCTGACGCGCGTCGACCATCGAGCCGAGCCGTGTGTCTGGGTCGAGCGGATCACCTGGCGGGATGCCGCGACCCATCTCGGCGATGCGGTCGACGAGTTCCTCGCGTACCGAGCGATGGACCACGAGCCGCGAGCCGGCGTTACAGGTCTGCCCGCTGTTGTAGAAGATCCCCCAGCCGATGCTCTCGGCGGCCTTCTGCACATCCGCGACATCGCCGAGCACGACGTTCGGGCTCTTCCCCCCGAGCTCCAGCGAAATGGCCTTCACATCCGTCTCGCCGATAGCGCGCAGCAGCGACTTGCCGACCTCGGTCGAGCCGGTGAACGCGATCTTGTCGACGTCAGGATGCCGAGCCAGGGCCTCACCGAGGACCGCCCCAGGCCCGGGCACGACGTTGAGCACGCCCTCGGGAATGCCGGCCTCGGCCGCCAGCTCGGCAAGCCGCAACGCCGTCAACGGCGATGCAGAAGCCGGCTTGAGGACCACGGAGTTACCCGTGGCGAGCGCCGCACCGAGCTTCCAGGCCGTGACGATGAGCGGGTAATTCCACGGCACGATCGCACCCACCACGCCGATCGGCTCACGCGTCACGAGCGACAGGACATCCGGTCCGGTCGGGCCGACCTCGCCGTAGACCTTGTCGATGGTCTCGGCGTACCACTGGATCGTCTTGGCTGCGGACGGGACGTCGACCGACAGGGTGTCGCGGATGGGCTTCCCGACATCGAGCGACTCGAGCAGCGCCAGCTCCTCGCGGCTGGCGCGCATCGACTCGGCAAGCTTCAGCAGGATGATCTTGCGCTTGGCCGGCGACATGTCCGCCCAGCGCCGGTCCTCGAACGAGGCGCGTGCCGCCGCGACCGCGCGATCGATGTCCTCGATGCCACCCTGCGCGACCTGCGCGATGACGCTGCCGTCGCGTCCTGTGACGTCGTCGTAGGTCTCGCCCGAGGCCGCGGGCACGAATCGCCCGTTGATGAAGGCCTCGTTCCGTGGCTGGAGCGATCCGGCGCGGTCGATCCAGTCGGGCGCCAAGCTGGCGGTCATGCGGCGTACCTCTTGATCGAGACCTCGTCGAGCATCACGCCGAGACCGGGTCGCTGAGGGACCCGCAGCAGACCGTCCGCGTCCGGACGGATCGGCTCGGCGAGGAAGGCGTCACGGCGTTGGGGCGTCCAGCCCGGTGGATCGTACGGGAACTCGACGAAGGGCCCACCACCCACGCCGGCGACGACATGCAGGTTGGCGAGCAGCCCCAGTCCGTTGGTCCATGTGTGCGGCGTGAACCACCGATTCCGAGCCAGCGCGACGTCGGCGATCGTCCGCGCGCGAAGCATCCCGCCGGCGAGGACGACGTCGGGTTGGTAGACGTCGAATGCGTCGGCGTCGAGGGCGGCCAGCGAATCCTGGAAGGTCCGCGCCATCTCGCCGCCCGCGATGCGGACGCCCGGCGAACCGGCCCTCAACGCCGCCAACCCTCGCAGATCCGTGCCGGCGAGCGGCTCCTCCATCCACAGCACGCCATCGTCCGCGAGCCGGGCCGCGATGGTCCGGGCTGTCTGCAGATCGATCGATGGGGAAGTGTCACCGGCCATCCGCCAGCCCTGGTTGAGGTCGACCATGATCGCCATCGAATCGCCGACGGCGGCGCGCGTCGCGGTCACCGCGGCGAGTCCCTCGTCGAGCCGGCGGGGATCGACCCGGATCTTCAGCGCGCGGAAGCCTTCGTCACGGAGTCGAAGTGCGGACTCCGCCCGCTCGGGAGCCGGCAGCAACATCCCACACGACGCGTACGCGGGGAGCGCATCCACTGCACCGCCGAACAGCGTCGCGACGGGCAACTCGGCGACCTGGCCAGCGATATCCCACAGTGCCGCCTCGAGCGGCCAGTACCGACCGGCGTGGAAATCGATCGTCTCGAGGGCACGGACATGCCGGGCGATGGCCAGCGGATCCTGACCGACGAACAGGTGCTCGAACGCCTCGAAGCCATCCATCGTGTCGCCGGAGCCGATGCCGACGACCCCTTCGTCGGTCTCGACGCGGACGATCGTGACGGCGAACGACGTCCGCGGCACGGGATCCCACGCCGCCGGGAAGGGCGGATCGAGGGGCACGCGGAGGCGCTGGAGACGGATGGCGCCGATCCTCACGGCGCCAGTATCGCCGACGTATCCCGGTCGTCGCTTCATCCCCCGGGCGATCCCGGCCGTATCAGAAGGCAAGCGGTACCCTGACCGCTCGCACCGCCGGAGGAAGCCGTGACGACGGCGCTCGACCGCCCGCCCGAAGAAGCTGCCGAAGACACGTCGTTCGCGCGCGGGTTGCGAGTCTTCTTGACGATCGCCGACCGCGGCGAGATCCGGGCGGATGAGCTGAGCGCGCTCCTCGACACCCCGCTCTCGACGATCTACCGCTATCTCCGGACGCTGACCGAGTTCGGCTTCGTCGAGCGCCAGGGGTCCGGCTATCGCCTCGGCTCGCGGTTGCACGTGATCGGTGCCGGCCCGGCCGTCTCCGCGGAAGAGCTGATCCGTGCCGCTGAGCCGGTCCTCGGGAACCTGACCGAGGTCACCGGGGAGACCGCTTTCATCTCGCGCCGGATCGGGGTCGCCGCGGTGTGTCTGGCGCAGGTCGCGTCGCCCCAGGCGCTACGGGTCGTCTTGGAGCCCGGTCAGGCGGGCCCCCTCCATATCGGGGCAGTGGGCGAGGTCCTGCTCGCGTTCGCACCGGAGGAGGTCCAGGACGCGGCACTCGCCGACGTCCCGGGTGGGTCGGCCGTCCATCAGGCGCTGGCGCGCGTGGCGAGCGAGGCGCTCGCGACCGACACCGGCGACACGTTCATCGGCGTGACGACCGTTGCCGTCCCGATCATGCGCGCGGACGGCATCGTCGCGGCGATCTGCGTCGCGGCACCGGGTGAGCGCGCCGGACGCCGCTGGCAGGCACGGACGCGCGGGGCGTTGCGGCGTGCAGCCTCGGAGATCGAGGCCTCGTTAGGGTCACCGCCGCACGAGTGACGCATTAAGTACTTATCGTGATGTGGCATCAGGACTTCCCGCGATTTGACAATCGCGCCGTCGATGTCGATGCTGCGCAACGTGGACGCATTCGAGGTCCTCGCGCCGGTCTCCGAGGCGTATGCGCACCTGCCCGTCGCCGAGGCATTCGACTGGTCTGACGTCGCCGCCGAGTTGGGCCCCGGCGAGTGGTATCTGGTCGTCTTCCGCTCGATGCGTCGGGCCGGCTGCGATGAGGCCCGCCTCTCCGACATGGACGAGCGAGCGCACCTCGAAGCCGCCTCCGCGCCCGGCTTCGTCTTCTACTACAAGGGTCCACTCTCGACCGACCGGACCTGCCTGTCGTTCTGCATGTGGACCTCGCGCGCCGAAGCGCGTGCCGCAGCGGGCCGACCTGATCACGTGACCGCGGTCTCCGTGCTCGATGAGATGTACGAGCGCTACACGCTCGAATTCGTGCGCGTCACCGGGCTGCCCGGGATGCCCCTGCAGTTCGAGCCGTATGACCGGCCGGTGATCGATCCCGAGGAGCCGAAAGCCGCCTAGGCTCTAGCCCGCCGGCGTCGACGGGTCCGGCGCGGTCGCGGCGTCCTCCTCGTCGCTCCCCGTCGAAAGGCCGACCCCGAGGCGCAGCGCCGAGATCGCGCCACCTACGGAGGTCACCAGCAGGATCATGGCGTGGACCAGCAGGGCCATCGCGAACGCCGAGTCGCGGTCGATGCCGAACTGGGTCGCGATCCCGACCGCCGTCAGCTCGAATGTCCCGAGATAGCCTGGCCCCGATGGGACGATCGTGGCGAGCGCCACACCGCTCGACAGGAGCGCACCCTGCATCGGCGTGAGCGTGATGCCGAGGGCCGCTCCGCCAAGGACGAACGTCGAGATCGAGAAGGTCCACGCGACGGCGCTGAAGAAGATCGCTAACGCGACCGCGCGCGGGCTGCCCACGACCGCCAGGCCTTCGCGAAGTCGTCGCGCCAGATCGAGCAGGCGCGGAACCCGCTCGATCAGGGCGGTGGCCCGCTCGGCGCCCGGCAGTCGATGGCTGACGACCGAGAGCCCGAGAAGGACGACGAGGACACCGACGAACACGGCTCCGAGGATGACGGCGGTCGACACGATGCCGCCGACACCCAGCGCGAGCACGGCGAGTGCTGCGAGGCCGACGACGATCACGGTATCGACGATCCGCTCGACGACGACCGTGCCGAGGACCGTCGTCCGACTGATGCCCTCCCCTTCCCCGAGCGCGTGGCTGCGGACGAGCTCGCCAAGGCGCGCGGGAAGGACGTTGTTCGCGAGGTAGCCGACGAACGTGTACCCGACGACACGCGGGTACCGGACGCGCGCGATCGGCGCCAGGAGCGCACGCCACCGTGCGGCTCGAGACGACACATCCAGTACGACCGCGACCGCCATCAAGGCGACGATCGCGAGGTTCGCGGTCCGAAGCACCTCGATGGCGGCCCCGACATCGACGGACCGCAACAGCAGATAGGCGGCGACGACGCTGATGGCGATCCCGAGGATCCCGCGAGCCGCGGTGCGACGACTCACCGGCGAGCCCTGAGCT
>DATNFQ010000175.1:0-4535 GCA_035606295.1 Patescibacteria group bacterium | reverse complement strand
GCCTTCGACCTCGCACCCGGAAAGTACGTGCTCATCTGCAACATCGTCCAGACCGAACCCGACGGGTCGAAGGAAGCGCACTACAAGGTCGGCATGCGAACGGCATTCACGGTGACCGCTCCCTGACGGCGAGGGCCGCGTCCCGTGAGTAGGGTCCATAACGAGGAACGACCGCTGGTCGTCCGGCGGGCCGCCTCGGAGGCGAGGAGGCCCTGGTTCGCGGTGAAGATCAGGGTTGGATCAGGCTGTCTCGTTGTCACCGTGGTTGGCGGCGTCTCCGGGTGGGGGCCTGCGCCGGTTGGGGGGTAACCGGTCCCGGAGAACGCCGTCCCTAGCACCGTCGATCAGGGATGGTGCCGCCGCTAGGTTCGCGGGTCACCTTCTCGGGGGCCGGGCGGCACACTCCTGCCCTCAGATACCCCGGACAGCCAGACACCCTGCTCGTTCGTGAACAGGGCGTCTTGACGGCTGCCATTGGCGTGAGTCTCCCGGACGCTGCCCGACCCACGCCAGGACCCGCGCTATCAGCCCGTCTTCCTCGCGATGCGCCCGCAGCCATTCGGGTGACCCGCGGGGCAGGCTCTGGCGCAACTCGCTGACGGCCTTAAGCGCCGCGAAGTCGGCGAGCTGCGACACTACCTGTAGGACGGTTGCGTCACCCTGGTCGCTCCGACTCGACTGGCCGCGGCGAGCGCGGGATCGTCGGCCCAGACGCGGAGCCGGGGCAGTGACAGGCTAGCCGTCGCGACTTATCGCAAACTCACCCCCATGTCCCGCCGATCGACCCCGGAGCGCCGAGAATCTTCATGAACGTTGCCGGTCGAGACATTTGGCGTCGCGTTGAACCCGAACTCCTCTTCCGCGTAGCTGCGAGGGATCAGGCGGTCAATCCGCGCGTTTCGTGCGGGGACTGTGCAACCTAGGGAGGGATGGCTCCGGCGGTAGGACTCGAACCTACGACCAAGCGGTTAACAGCCGCCCGCTCTACCACTGAGCTACGCCGGAACGCAAGGCGGGCTGGGCCCGCGGGACCACGTCGCGTGGCCGCCGGAAGGATACCGCAGGTCCGCTAGCGCAGCACCTACAGACGACGTCCGCACGTCGGGCGCGAGGGTCGCCTGCGATACGCTGCTGCGGTGACCCCCTCGAACGGCATCCAGCGTTGGCGCACCCTCGTGCTCGTGTACCCCGTGCTCGATGCGCGATACGGGTCGGGCCTGTCGCGCAAGCGCGCTCGTCGCGTCATGGGGCGCGAGGAACGTGACGTGATCATGGGCATCATCGACCGACTGCCCGCGACCATCCTCGACTGGAGCTCCGGGCTGACCACGCTCGAACCCGTCGATATCATCGAGGTGCGTCGACCGGTGACGTCGCTGTCGGCCAGCGGTGGCGGCCGCTGGTGGGTCGGGCCGCGCGAGGTCCGCCCCGAGCTGGGCGAGGTCCACGCCACAGGCGGCCAGTACGACTCGATCTATGCGCTGTGGCCGTGCGAGCCCGGTGTCCCGCAATGCGGGTGGGGCTGCACGCAGGGTGCGTCGGACGCGACGCTCGGCGCGGGCTTCTCGTCGATCTCGACCGATCATTGGCACACGCTCGCGAACGACCCCGACCCGGAGCAGGGCTACGTCCATGAGTGGCTGCATCAGGTCGAAGGGCTGTATCGGGGTCTCGGGTTGTCGGAGGCTCAGCTGCCGTCGCTCCATGACGCTGCGCAGTTCACGTCGACGAGGCCGCTCGACGAGGCGCCGTTCGGCAAGTCGTACGCCGAATACGAGGCGGGCTCCCGGACGTGGTCGCCGTGGTACCGCGACTACATGACCGGCCGGCTTCGACCGGCGGAGAGCTCGGGGCTCCCGCTGGTCGACATGCCGATCGGGCTCACGCCGGAGCGGTGGAGCTTGAGGCGGTGACGATCAGCCTCAGCGGGCCGCTGGTCGACATCGCCACGCTCGCGGACACGATCGACGATCCGCTGCTCCGGATCGTCGACTGTCGCTGGTATCTCGGCAGACCCGGAGAGGGGCGAGTCGCGTACGAGGCGGGGCATCTCCCGGGCGCGCTGCATCTCGACATCGATCGCGACCTGACAGCGCCGTCGGGGCCCGGCCGGCATCCGCTGCCGGATCCAGGGGTATTCCGTCGGCGGCTGGAGGAGGTCGGGATCGGGGACGAGCACACGGTCGTCGGGTATGACGATCTCGGCGGGTGGGTCGCGGCCAGGCTCTGGTGGATGCTCGACGACCTGGGGCATGGCTCGGTGGCTGTGCTCGACGGCGGGATCGGGGCGTGGACCGCGGCTGGGCTGCCACTGACGCAAGAGGTTCCGGTGTTTCCGGCGGGGCATCTCGCGCTGCGCGGGTCGTGGTGGCGAGTCGTCGACCGTGAAGAGCTGCGAGCCGGCCTCGGGTCGTTCCGCCTAGTGGACGCGCGAGCCGGAGCGCGCTACCGAGGCGAGATCGAGCCGATCGATGCGTATCCGGGCCACATCCCGACCGCCATCAGCGCGCCCACGGACGGAAACCTGACGCCCGACGGTCATTTCCTCTCGCCGACCGAGCTCGCGGCACGCTACCGCGAGCTGGGGGCCGACGGGTCGAAGGGTCCGGTCGTCGTGTCGTGCGGCAGCGGCGTGTCGGCGACGCACGATGCGCTTGCTCTACGGATCGCCGGACTACCCGACGCCACCCTGTACCCCGGGTCGTACAGCGACTGGACCCAGCAGGGCTTGCCCGTCGCGACGGGACCTGAACCGGGAGAACCAACCTCAGGCTGATCCAGGTCCCCGCCAAGTGGTGACGAACGCCCAGGCCGGAGCCGGGGCGTTCGCTCGTTGACCGATGTGCTTCTACTTGCACTTGCTCGTAACGGTCGTCTTGCCGCTGCGGATGGAGCCGTCCACGGCTACCACGGATCCATCGAACGTGACGGACCCACTGGCCGACCGCGACTGCCCACTATCCGAATACGTGAACGTGCACGTCCCGTCCCGTTCCGTGTAACGGCTACGGAAGGTCGCCGAGCTGCCCGTTGCTGTCAGGTTGGCTGACACCGTGATGGTGCGGCAGTTGTTCCGCTGACACACCTCGAACTGGGTCGCCGGCAGACTGGCTGAGGAGAGGTCGCCGGCGACGGTGAAGTCGACGCCGTCGAGACAACCGCCGACGTCCGTCCCTCGCCCAGTCCGGATGTTGTAGGTGAACTGGTCGACGCACGCGAAACTAAAGACTTCTCCGGATGCCGTGGTCTGTCGGTCGGCGAAGAAGTTCGTGTCCGTGCACGTCTGCTGACCACACTGCGAGCCGAAGGCATCGAACCCTGCGTTATCGAAGTTCTCGCGCGGGGATGCTGCCGCGGCAACTGGCGCAAAGGCGAGCAGCCCGAACAAGATCACGAGGACTGTCACGACCCGTTTCATCGACCTCTCCCTCCAAGGCTGATGGGTCGGGTTCGCCATTGGCTCGACGTGATCCGGGCGACCGATAGATGGATCACGCGTCCGGGCCCCCCATCCGGGATGGAGGATATCGACGAGGCGTCGTCGCCCCGTCGCGCCACCTCGATGGGGGTCGGTCATCCCAGGTCCAGCACGTCCGTGATCCGGCTGATCCGGCCCTCGGGTGCGAACTCGATGACATCGGTGCCGGCCTGGCGGACCGGTGGGTCGCCACCTTCCGACGCCCAGGTGATGGCCAGGCGTCCTGCAAGCAACCGCGCGCTGCTCGTGGCCCAGACCCGGAAGCCCGGCTGTTCAGCGTGGGTGGCGATGATCAGCGCAGCGAGCGCGCTCGGCCCGACCACACCTTCGGGCACCTCGTCGTCGGCGTAGACGCCGTCATCCGTACAGCATTCCGATAACAGCGCCGCAGCATCCTCGGGGTCGTTCCAGGCTCGCTCGTACAGCTCGTACGCGTGCATCCGGTCCATCGCTGCCCTCCTATCGCGAGCCAGCCTATGCCCGGGCCATCGCGGACATGTCGCGCCAGCCGCCCCTGTCGACGACGGGTCGGCCCAGGGCTACGCGCCGGTCCGGATGAGCTTCTTGTTCACGAACTCGTCGGCTGCCAGCAGACCCAGCTCGCGTGCCGTCCCGCTGCGCTTCACACCACCGAACGGCAGCTCGGGGCTGTCGGCCATCACGATGTTGACGTAGACCATGCCGGCATCGATCCGATCGGCTACCCGCGCCGCCTGGTCAGGATCGTTGCTGTACACGTACGACCCTAACCCGAAGCTCGTGTCGTTCGCCAGCCGGACCGCTGCGTCCTCGTCGGCGACCCGGTATACCACGCCCACTGGCCCGAAGAACTCCTCCCGATAGGCGTCCATCTCGGATGTGACCCCGGTCAGCACCGTGGGCGGGTAATACGCACCGTCGCGTGGCCCGCCGATGACCACAGTCGCACCTTGCGCCACCGCGCGATCGACCTGACCCTCGAGTCGGGTCGCCGCCTCCACGGACGACAAGGGCCCGAGTACGGTCTCCTCGAGGAGCGGGTCACCCATCGGTGTCGCCGCCATCGCTGCGCTGAACT
>DATNFQ010000174.1:0-4301 GCA_035606295.1 Patescibacteria group bacterium | reverse complement strand
TCCTGCACATGATGCGGGTCTTCTACCACGGCGCCTACAAGCCGCCGCGCGAGTTCAACTGGGTGGTCGGCGTGGTGCTCCTGTTCCTGACCATCATGCTGAGCTTCACGGGCTACCTGCTGCCGTGGGACCAGATCGCCTTCTGGGCCATCACCATCGGCACGAACTTCGGTTCGTATTTTCCCATCGTGAATACGCCCGCCAATCGCATCCTCCTTGGCGGCGTCGAGGTCGGACAGAACACCCTCATCCGGTTCTATGTCGGCCACGTCGTATTCCTCCCCTTGATCGCCGCGACGTTCCTGACCGTCCACTTCTGGCGCATCCGCAAAGACGGCGGGATCAGCGGGCCGCTCTAGTCCCACAGCCCGCGCCACCGGTGCGGCCGGCGACGGTCGCGTGCCATCGTGACGGTGCTCGACAGCTGGAGAAGGCACGATGGATCGCGACGACCCGGCGTATCGGGGGCAGGCCGACTATTCCGCGCGCATGCTCGACCTGTACGACCCGATCGTCATCGGCGTCTTGTCTCGGCTGTTCTGGCGTTGCCCACCGGAGCCCTTCCTCGACAACTACCGCCGCAACATCACGGATCACCACCTGGAGATCGGACCGGGTACGGGCTACTGCGTGGAGCGGTCGGGCCTCCCCGACGGCACGAAGGTCACCATCCTCGATCCCAACAGGGACGTCCTGGAACACACCACGAGGAAGCTCGATCGACTCGAGGTGACAGCCGTCGAGGCTGACGTCCTCAAGCCGCTGCCGGTCGACGGCCTGTTCGACTCCGCGGGGATGAACATGGTCATCCATTGCCTGCCGGGACCTGCGACGCGAAAGGCGCTGGCGATCCACAACGTCGCCGCCGTCCTCTCGCCGAACGGGACACTCTTCGGTGCGACCATCCTCGGCCGCGCGGCAAAGCACAGCTGGCTGGGCCACCGAGTACTGACCGCATTCAACCGGCGCGGGGCGTTCGACAATCTCGACGACACGGCGGACGGACTTCGCGAGATGTTGGCCGCGAGCTTCGAGCAGGTCGACGTCAAGATCGTCGGCTCCGCCGCCGTGTTCGAGGCAAAGCGACCGCGGCCGGCTACAGGCTCCTAGACGGCTCCGATCTCGCGTTTGCGTCGGGCGATGAAGGCATCGAGCGCCTCGACGACCGCGGTATCCAGCAGTGGCGGCACCGCTTCGGCGAGCAACCGCTTCCAGAGTCCGTTCGCCCGCTCCGTGGCCGTGTGTGACCCGTCCGCTTCCCATGTTTCGAAGTTGCGCCAGTCGGACACCAGCGGCGAATAGAACGCGGTCTCGTAGCGCTCCAGCGTGTGAGCAGTCCCGAAGAAGTGCCCGCCAGGGCCGGCCTCGGCGATCGCATCCAGGCCCAACGAAGCCTCGGACACCTCGAGTGGCTGGAACACCTCCGCCATCATCTGCAGGATCTCCGCGTCGATGATCAGCTTCTCGTACGACGCGGTCAGCCCACCCTCGAGCCACCCGGCGCCTTGATAGAGCAGGTTCACGCCGCCCATCACCGCGCCCCACACGGCCATCTCGGCCTCATACGCCGCCTGCGCATCGACCACGGGTGATGCCGTCGCGTTCGATGACCGCCACGGCAATCGATATCGCCGCGCCATCTGTCCCGACGCGAATTGCGCCTTGACCGATTCCGGAGTGCCGAACGCTGGCGAACCGGTCCGCATATCGACATTCGATGTGAACGCCCCGTAGATCATCGGCGCGCCTGGTCGGACGATCTGGGCGAGGGCGACGAGGAACAGGGCCTCCGCGTTCTGCTGCGCGATGGCGCCGGCGAGCGAGACCGGACTCATCGCGCCCGCGAGGGTGAATGGCGTGGCGACGACGGGCTGACCGTGCTCGGCCATCGCCATAAGGCCATCGCTCATCGGCCCGTCGAGGCGAAGCGGCGAGTTGGTGTTGATGATCGTGATCAGCGACGGGTCGGCGAGAAGCTCGTCGCGCGACACGCCACGGATCAGGCACATGACCTCGAGTGCGTCATCGACCATGACTCGCCCCGTCCCGAGGCAGTGCCAGGTCTTGTCGAGCTCCGTGGCGAACACCCGGTACTGATCAAGGTGCCGCGTCTCGACCGGCAGATCGGTGGGCTCGAGCGGACCCCCGCCTTCCTGGTGGATGACATCAAGCGCGCCGATGAGCCGCACGTAATCGCGGAAGTCGGCGATGTTCCCCGGGCGACGGCCACGATCGAGGTCCGACACGAAGGCCGGCCCGCCGACCGCGCAGAAGACGACGTTCGCGCCGCCGAAGACGACATCCCGCCCGGGGTTCCTGGCACGGAGCGTGAACTCGGATGGGGCGAGGGCGACGAGCTGCTCGACCTGCGCGGGGTCCATCGTCACGGTCCGTGTGTCCGAATCGACCGCGGCGCCCGCGCCACGCAGCGCGTCGAGCGCGCGATCCCCGAGAACCTGCATCCCGATCTCAGAGAGGATCGTGAGCGACGCCGTGTGGATCGCCTCGACCTCGTCGGCCGAGAGGATCTCGATCGGGCGATAGGGGTTGACGAGTCGGCGCCATGGCACCTGCCGGATGCCGCCCGCGGCGCGCCGCCCGCGCCGGTGGATCGTTGCGCCCTCGCTCACCCCCGGGATGCTACGACCCGCCTCCTGGTCCTGTGACCGCTGTCGCGGGATTCTCAGAGCAGTCTCAGGCAACAGCCGTTCGATGGAGGCGTTGGGGTGGGTCGTCCGCCCTTGTATCGGAGGCGTACGCGACCATGCGACGCAAGCTGCTTGCGCTCGCCGTCCTGGTGGCGCTCGGGGTGGGCGCAGTGGCGGTGAGCTTCGGTGTCGTGGGCGCGAAGCCTGCGACCGCGAGCGAGTACCTGACCACACCGGCGACGGTCGGTGACGTGACCAACGACGTCGCGGCGACGGGCGCACTCGCCTCCGCAACGACCTACGGCCTCGTGTTCGGATCGAGCCCCTACCTCGCGACTGCGAATGCGACCGCGCCGACCAGCACCGTCACCTGGCCGGTGACCGAGGTGAAGGTCAAGCCCGGCGACACCGTGAAGAAGGGGCAGGTCCTCGCGACCGCCGCGACCACGGACGTCCGCCGGCAGCTCGCGCGGGCGACCACCGATCTCCGGACGGCGAACATGCAGCACACCCTCGCGGTCGGCCAGTGGACCGACGCTCGCGATGCGAGCAGTCTCGCGGCAGAGCGGCAGGCCCTCCTCCAGGTGTATGCCGCCCAGAAGGCCGTCTCCCAGGCGATCGAAGCGCGAGAGAACCTACAGGCGGCACTCAAGACAGCCACGCTGGTCGCGCCGATCGATGGCGTCGTGTCAGCGGTCAACGTCGCGCCGGGCTTCGATGCCCCGGCCGGTGCCGCGGTCGAGGTCGCGTCCAACGACCTCACGGTGACCACGAACGTCGTCGAGAGCGACCTCTCCGATGTCAAGCTCGGTCAGGCGGCCGCGGTGACCGTCGACGCGGTCGGCTCGACGATCGATGGGACCGTCACGGACATCTCGCCGGTCGCCGCGGACTCGAGCAACGGCGTCGTGCAGTACCCCGTCACGGTCGCACTGAAGAACGTCCCCGCGACGGCTCGACCCGGTATGAGCGCCGATGTGGCGATCACGATCGCGTCGGCGCAGAACGTCGTGACGGTCCCCGCGAGTGCCCTGCAAGGCACGAACGGCAACTACGCCGTGATGACGCTCGGTGCTGACGGCACGCCGCAGCGGGTACCCGTCCAGGTCGGCCTGATCACCAATGCCTCCGCTGAGATCAAGAGCGGTCTCGACGCCGGGGTCCCCGTCGTGATCGGCACGACCGCCGACCTCGTCGGCACGACGAACAACGGGTTCGGGGGCGGGTTCGGCGTCCCGGGCGGCGCCATCCGCCGGATCGATGGCGGTGGCGGCAACCGCAACGGCGGTGGAGGCGGCAACGCCCCCCAGGTGGTCACCAACCCATGAGCGCGCCGCTCATCGCGCTCGAGCGGGTGAGTCGGGTCTACCGCATGGGCGAGGTCGAGGTCCCGGCGCTCGACGACGTCAGTCTCGACATCGGGACGGGCGAGTTCGTCGCGATCGTCGGCCCGTCCGGCTCGGGCAAGAGCACGATGATGAACATCCTCGGTTGCCTCGACCGGCCGACCCACGGGGCCTACCACCTCGCGGGCTCGGCGGTCGCCGAGCTCGATGACGATGCACTCGCGCGGCTTCGCAGCCGGACGATCGGCTTCGTCTTCCAGTCCTACAACCTGCTGCCGCGGACCTCGGCGCTCGACAACGTCGCCAC
>DATNFQ010000173.1:0-8548 GCA_035606295.1 Patescibacteria group bacterium | reverse complement strand
CCCCGGGTTCACGTTCGTCGCCTCGATCTCGGCCATCGTCTACGCTCGGGCGACCCCGGTCCTCGCCGAGGTCGACGACTCCTTCAACCTCGACCCGGCCGACGTCGAGGCGCGGATCACGCCGCGAACCAGGGCGATCCTCGTCGTCCACATGCTCGGCGCGCCCGCACGGCTCGATGAGCTCAAGGACATCGCCGACCGCCACGGCATCGCGCTCATCGAGGATTGCGCGCAGGCCTTCGGCGCGACCTACCAGGGCCAGGGCGTCGGCGGTATCGGTGCGGCCGGTATCTACAGCTTCAACGAGTACAAGACCATCACCTGCGGCGACGGCGGGATGATCGTCACCGACGACGAGGAGCTGTATAAGCGGTTCTTCGCGATCCACGATCAGGGCCATGCCCCGAACCGGCTTGGGTCGAAGTACGCCGAGCGGCCCTTCCTCGGTCTCAACTTCCGGATGACCGAGCTGTCCGGCGCGGTGCTGCTCGCGCAGGTCCGCAAGCTCGACCTGATCCGTGACCACCTCCGGGAGAACAAGGCGATCGTGAAGTCGACGATCACCGGCCTGCCCGGGCTCGGCTTCCGGACCATCGTCGATCCCGAGGGCGACCTGGCGACGCACCTCGTCGTGACGTTCCCGACCCCGGAGATCGCCAAGGCCGTCGCTGACGAGCTCGGGTCGATCACGCTCGCCGCCTCCGGGTGGCACGTCTACGCCAACATGGAGCACCTTATGGAGATGCGAACGGTCAGCGGCCGGGGCTGCCCGTTCGATTGCGCCTGCTACGGGAGCGAGGGCGTCCATTACGAGCCCGGGATGCTGCCGCAGACGGACGCGCTCCTGGCGCGATCGATGAGCATCGGGATCGGCATCTTCGACACGAATCTCGCGCCGTGGGGTCTGCGCATGCGCGACGACGCCGACGCTGCGCATCGGGTCGCCGAGCGCTTCTGCGAGGTGGCCGGGCGCTACCTCGGGAACTAGGTCGACCCGATGGCCTCGACCGGATCGCTCGGCGTCGGCATCGTCGGCTACGGGCTGGCTGGACGGTTCTTCCACGCCCCGTTCATCGCCGCCGTCGATGGCCTCCACGTCGCGGCCATCGCGACGTCGAGGGCGGACCGGCGGGCAGAGGTGAAGCGTGAGCATCCGGGTGCGACCGTCGTCGAGTCGTTCGACGATCTCCTCGAGCGATCGGACGTCGACATCGTCGTCGTCGCGTCGCCCAACCGGACACATGTTCCGCTTGGTGTCCATGCGCTGAAGTCGGGTCGCCACGTCGTCGTGGACAAGCCGATCGCGACGGACATCGCCGATGCCACCCGCCTCGTCGAGGTCGCCGCGCAGACCGGGAAGGTGCTGTCCGTCTACCACAATCGTCGCTTCGACGGCGATTTCCTGACCGTTCGTTCGCTCGTCGCGGAAGGCACGCTCGGCCCGATCGACAGCATGGAATCGCGGTTCGAGATCGGTGTCCCGCTGGCCGAGGCGTGGCGCGAGGACGCGGACGAGGCCGGTGGCCCGCATCGGGATCTCGGCGCGCATCTCGTCGATCAGGCCCTGCTCTTGTTCGGTGACCCGGTCCGCGTCTTCGCTCAACTCGATCGGCGACGGCCCGGGACCGAGGTCGATGATTCGGCGTTCGTCGCACTCGAGCATCGGGGCGGCGAGCGGTCACGGATCTGGACGTCGCTGATCTCCCCGTGGGGGCGGCCACGTTTCCGGCTCCGAGGATTGCTCGGCGAGTTCGTCAAGGAGGAGCGCGACCCGCAGGAGGCACGCGCCATGGCCGGCGGCCTGCCGTCGGATCCGGGCTTCGGCGTCGACGAGCCGGAGCAGTGGGGCCGGCTGTATCTCATCGGCGAGGAGCCTCGAACGGTCCCGACCGTCAACGGCGATTACCGACGCTTCTACGAACTGTTCCGCGACGCCGTCCGGACCGGCAGTCCGCCGCCGGTCGACCCTCGAGACGCGATCCGTGGGTTGCGCGTGCTGGAGGCGGCCGAGACGTCATCACGCATGGGCTCGGTCGTCAGCCCCGCGCCGGTCTGAGCGATGAGTGACGGTCGTCTCCGGATCGGTCTCCAGGTGTGGGGTCAGTACGTGACCTGGGACGACCTGATGTCGATCGGTTCCGACATCGACGCGCTCGGCTTCGATGAGCTCTGGAGCAACGATCACTTCCTGCCGCTCGCCGCGGGGACCGATGGCGCTGACGGCGGTCTCGTCGGGCCGGTATTCGAGGGGTGGTCGATCCTGTTCGGCTGGGCTGGTCGCACGCGCCAGGCTCGGATGGGTTGCCTGGTCTCGGGCGCGGGCTATCGGAACCCGGGCCTCCTCGTGAAGATGGCCACCGCCCTCGACCACGCGACGGGGGGCCGCGCCACGCTCGGACTGGGAGGCGGCTGGTTCGGGCCGGAGCACCGGGCGTTCGGTTGGGCGTTCCCGCCTCTCGGGCAACGGATCGACCGGTTCGCGGAGGCGGCGCACATCTGCCGCGGCTTGCTCGATGGCAAGGCCGTCACGTTCGACGGGACGTGGTTCACGACCGAGGGTGCACGGAACGATCCGCCGCCCCTCCAGGCGCGCCTGCCGCTCGTGATCGGTGGCAGCGGGGAGAAGCGGACACTCCGGATCGTGGCGGAGACGGCCGACATCTGGAATGCCGACGCCGATACACCGGAGTCGTTCGCACGCCGGAACGGGATCCTCGACGAGCATTGCCAGGCGGTCGGACGGGACCCCGCGACCATCGAGCGGACCGTCGGGCTGCCGCCGCCACTGATCCGCGGGAGCCGCGATGCGGCCGTGGAGGCGTTGACCGACGTCCTCGAGCGACATGCTGTCGACCGGGCAGCCGCACAGCGTGCTGCCCTGGCTTCACCGTTCGCCGACACCGCCGAAGCCGTCATCGCGAGGTTGTCCGCCTACCGAGACGCGGGCGCGAGCGCGGTGATGTTCGACTTCCCGCCACCGTACGACCGGCAGACCCTCGACTCGTTGGCGGGCCCGGTCCGGGCGGCCCTCGGGGCGCGCGCCTAGCTCACGCGGCTGCACGCCGCGCTCGCATCATGCGGCTGCGCGCGCCAGTCGTTCCCGCAAGCGTCGCCAGCGATGGCGCAGATCGGCTTCGAGTGCCGGCTCCGGCATCCCGCGCGCCCGTCGACGGTCGGCGAGATGCAGGCCACGCTCGACGGCGGCCATCGCGCCGGCCGGGTCTCCCGACCGATGCTCGCGCAGCTTCGCGGCCTCGATGGCCGCGACGACCGCGGTCCGTCCAGGGCCACAAGCCAGTGCGTCCCATGCCTCGATCGCCTCGTCGACGCGACCCGACCGCCGCAGCAAGTGAGCGCGATCCACGGCGATGCGTCCTTCGTCCCAAGGCCGGCTGAAGGCCTCGCGGCGGTCCCACCCGGTGGAGACGCGGCGCCGCTCCGGACGGCCACCGAAATCAACGCGGCCGCGCGGCGACCACCACGGCTCCTCGGGGATCGGCCTGGCGGACAGCGGCAGCACCCGTTCCGCTGCGGGGTCCGCGGCGAGCGCGGCGTCGAGACAGTCGATCGCCTCCTCCAGTCGGCGCTCCCGACGGAAGGCGCGGGCGAGACCGGCGAGGTCGCCCCGCGGCGCCGACGAGCGGACTTCTGGATCGCCGAGGTGTTGCTCGACGTGTGCCAGCAGGCGCGCGAGCGAGCGAACGTCCTCGTCGTTGTGGCGGACGACGGCGGCCAGCGGCTGTGCTGGACCACCTCGAAGGAAGCCGAGATAGCGCCCTGGGATCTCCCACCCGTCGACGTCGTCGACCCGCGACACGCCGAGCAGCATCCGCTCGACCGTTCCGAGCCGAGCATCGTCGAGCCGATGGCGGAACAGTCGCCGGACGTGCGGCAGCAGGTCCAGGTGACCGCCGATGGCCGGGGCAGCCCGCCGCATCATCCGGTAGCGGGTGACGAGGAGCGGCCAGTCGAAGCCGCGGCCGTTGTACGTCACGAGCCACGCGTCCGGTGGCAGGTGACGGCCGACCTCGTCAAGCAGGACGCCTTCCTCGCCCTGATCGGGAAGCAGCAACTGGACCTGCCGGTACGACGTGCCGGACCACCACCCGAGCCCGATCAGGAACGCCAGCGTGCCGGCTGCCGTCGCCAGCCCCGTCGTCTCCGTATCGAGGCAGACGAGCGACCGGTCGGGCGGTGGCTGCCCGGGCAACGTCGCGAGGCGCCCGCGGTCGACGGGCAGGTCGATGGCCGGTCGCTCGACCCGTACGTAGACGCCGTCCGCACCGTCGACCACCTCGCCGTCCACCGCGGCGGCCAGACGGCGAGCCAGGTCCCGGCTCGCGCTCGCGCGGTAGGGCAGGGGATCGCCGGCCGCCCCCGGCCCAGGAGTCGCGGCACGGTATCGGGCGAGCCGGCGCGCCAGCCGATCGGAGGACGGAGCGGCGTAGGGGGCGGTCATCCCGCCTTGGCGAGACGCGCGCCTGCGCCGAGCTCATTGAGCAATCGAAGGGCGAGCCGCTTCGCATCGACGTTCGGCTCGAGTCTTGGACCCGTGCACGCGGGGCACCCGGCGTCGCATGAGCAGGCAGCGATCAGGTCGGCGGCCCCGGCGAGCAGCTCATCGTGGCGCTGCCAGAGCCGCTCCGAAAGTCCGATGCCGCCGGGCACGGATTCGTAGAGGTAGATCGTCGGCTCCTCGGCGTGCGGAGAGCGGACCTGGGTCACGAGGCCGAGGTCGCGTGGGTCGACCATCAGCAGGACCGAGGCGATCGTCTGGATCGCGCGCCCGGCGCCGAGCAGCGCGACATCGAGGTCGTCCCGTCGCCAGTGATCACGAGCGCGGTCGGCGGTGAGCCAGTACGCGGTCGTCTGGAGCTCGAGCTCGGGCAGGTCTATGGGCCCCCAGCCGACGTTCTCGTCCGTCATGAACTTGAGCTTCTTGAACAACGTCACGAGGCTCGCGACCATCACCTCGCCGTGCTTGCGCGTCCCACCCGTGGATGGCGCCTCGGCGAAGACCTCGAGCGGCTTGAGCGTCACCGCGCGGTTGGCGTACGTGTAATGGTCGCCGTCGATCTTGTGGACGTAGGCCTTGCGCTCGTGCCACTCGAGACGGTCCACGTAGTACTGGACCGACTCGTGGATGTAGATCGCTCGCTCGTGGACGAGGACCTGCGCGCTGAACAGGTCGACCTCGCCGAGGACCCGCGGCCGATTCGGTGTCGTGTCGATGATCACGACGTTCTCGGGAGCGGCCGTCCGTAGCGAGATCTCCGAGGCAGGGAAGTTCTCGCTCGACCAGTACCAGCGGCCGTCGGCCGCCTGCCGGACGTGGCCTTCCTCAGCGAGGAACGCCAGGAGGTCGTCAGCCGGTGCAGGGCCGAAGGCCTCGCCGGGTTCGAACGGCAGCTCGAAGGTCGCCGCGCGCAGATGGGCGAGGAGCACGTGGAGGTTGTCCGGATCGAGGCGCGCTTCCTCCGGCGCGTTGTCGAGCAGGAACTCGGGGTGGTGGATGACGTACTGGTCGACCGGGGCGCCCGACGCGACGAGGACCGAGACGCTCGTGCCCTGGCGCCGTCCGGCCCGGCCGAACTGCTGCCACGTCGCGGCGACCGAACCCGGATAGCCCGCGAGGATCGACACGTCGAGCCGGCCGATGTCGACTCCGAGCTCGAGTGCGTTCGTCGAGACGACGCCCAGGATCTCGCCATCGCGGAGACCGCGTTCGATCGATCGACGTTCCGTGGGCAGGTAGCCGCCGCGATATCCGCGCACCCGACTGCGTGGGCCGAAGCTCTCACGCAGCGACTCGCGCAGCCCGGTCAGCAGCAGCTCGACGGCGACCCGCGATCGGCCGAAGACGATCGTCTGCCGGCCCGCGCGCAGGAATGGCATGGCCCACCGTTGCGCGAGCGTCACCGCCGAGCCGCGCGCGCCACTGGCCGGCTCCATCACGGGCGGATCGACCAGGAGGACGTGGCGTTCGCCCGACGGCGCGCCGTTGCGATCCACGAGGCGCGCCGGTCGTCCGGTCAGCATCGCTGCGAGCTCGGCCGGGTTCCCGATCGTCGCTGAGCAGCAGACGATGACCGGCTTGCTGCCGTAGTGCGCGCAGATGCGCATCAGCCGCCGAAGCACGTTGGCCACGTGGCTCCCGAAGACACCGCGATACGTGTGCAGCTCGTCGATGACGATCAGCTGGAGCTGCTCGAACAGCTGGAACCACTTGGTGTGGTGCGGCAGGATCGCCGAGTGCAGCATGTCCGGGTTCGTCACGACGACCTGCCCCGCGGCCCGGACGGTCGAGCGGATCGGCGCCGGCGTGTCGCCGTCGTATGTCGAGGTGATGATCGACAGGTCCGCTGACGCGGCGAGCTCCCCGAACTCGGTCACCTGATCCTGACCGAGCGCCTTGGTCGGGAACAGGAAGAGCGCGCGGGCCGCCGGGTCCTGGGCGATCGCCTGGAGCGTCGGCAAGGAGTAGCAGAGCGTCTTGCCGGACGCCGTCGGGGTGACGACGACCACGTCCTCACCGGCGTGGATCGATTCGATCGCCTCCGCCTGGTGGGTGTAGAGCCGCTCGATACCCCGTTTCGCGAGTCCCGTCACGATCCGCTGATCGAGCCAGGCAGGCATGTCGGCGAAGGACGCTTCGCGCGCGGCGATCACCTCGTGGTGGACGATCCCACGGGTCAGTGACGGCTCCTCCAGCACGCGACCGAGGACCGTCGCAGCGTCGGCGGGGGCGTAGGTTCGCATCGGCGAGCATCTCCGACTCTAGAACACCTGTTCGGAATGAAGGCAGTCTAGACGGAGCGTCAACCGCACGGCTGACAGGTTGTCTGTCACGGGAGCGCGGTTGACACTGTAGCTACGCGTAGCTACGCTCCCGCAGATGTCGCGCTCGATCGACCCCGAGCCGCCTGCCCCCGGCCCCGACGAGATCGATCCGGCGGCGGCCGTCTCGAACCGTCCGACCGTCGATCTCGCGACCCTCCCGATCGTCGGTCTCACCAGGCGCCGGATGGCGATGATCGCTGCAGCGATGCTCGCGGCATGGATCGTCATCGCCTTCGCGCGACAGGTCGCCGAGGCATCGGATGCCGCGTCTCGTTCCCAGGACATCGCAAGCGGCAATGCCATGCTCAGCCTCGAGGTCGCCGCGATGGAGCGCGAGCTCGAGTCCATCGGCCGCCAGCGGTTCGTCGAGCAGGAGGCGCGGGCGCATGGTGTCGGCGGGGTCGACGAGATCGCGTTCACGCTCGCGCCCGATTCACCGCCACTCGCCGCGGACGCACCCGGGTCGGCCTCGGTGCGACTGGGGGCGGAGGTCGAGGATGTCAGTCCGCTGGAGCGCTGGCTGACCGTGCTGTTCGGACCGTCGGGGTAGGGCGGGGAGTCTCAGCCGGTCGGTCTTTCGGGCGACGGCCCGATCTCTCCGTCATCTGCTCGTGTGGCGAGCCGACGACAAGGATCGAAGAGCTTTCGGCACCGGAACGTGCATTTCGATGCACGGTCGGCGAAGTCGTCTGCACTGGGCGCATGACCCGGTGCATATCGATACGCGAACGGACCCGTCCTGGGCGCGAGATCTCTGCAGATGGCTCGTGTGGCCAGCATTTGACAGAAACCGCAGTCGGCGCCCGCGAGGGTGCCGCCAGACCCTCCCGCGACGATGGGCGCGCTCGCTATCCTGCGCCAGATGACGGCTGCGGACCGGACCGGCGAATACGCACGGATCCTCGCCGAGAACCGGCGCTACACCGACGCCTTCGATCGATCGGCGCTGACGGCGATGCCCCTGTCGCATCTCGCGGTCGTGGCGTGCATGGATTCGCGGCTGGACGTCGAGGAGACCCTCGGCTTGCGCACTGGCGACGCCCACATCATCCGGAACGCCGGCGGACTCGTGACCGACGACGTCATCCGCTCGCTCATCGTCAGCGTCGAGCTGCTCGGGACGCAGGAGATCGTGCTGATCGAACACACGCGCTGCGGCCTCCAGGACCTCGACGAGGACGCCTTCCGCGCGCGGGTCGCCGCGGACAGCGGCACTGACGTCGAGGGACCTGTCGTCACATACGGTGGGTTCACCGATCTCGAGGAGAACCTGCGGCGCCAGGTCGCGATCTTGCGCGACCACCCGCTCCTCGGCCGGTTCGCGATCCACGGCCTCGTGTTCGACGTCTCGAATGGCGGGCTGAGCGAACTCGCCTGATCCACCGCGGGCGACATCACGAACGCCCGCGCCCATGACGATACGGCTGCAAGGTCGATGTGGGCATCCGCGAGGCCGCGAGTGAGCCACCCCTCGTATCCTGCTGGCGGCGCGGAGGAGGCGTCTCCGACATGAAGTGGAAGCGGAACACGGGATTCGATCAGATAGAGGACCGCCGCGGGCAAGGCGGTGGTGCCTCGTTCGGATTCCCCACGGGCGGCGGCGGTGGATCCGCCATCCCGATCCCGCTCCCCGGCAAGGCCGGTGGCGGACTCGGCGGGATCATCATCGTCGTCGTCCTGTTCCTGTTGTTCAGCGGCGTGCTCGGTG
>DATNFQ010000172.1:0-15716 GCA_035606295.1 Patescibacteria group bacterium | reverse complement strand
GGGTCCGTCGGGTCATCGCCAATGCTGTCGCGTGGGCGGCCGGTCCGAAAGGGAATGCGCCCGAACGGCGCGACCGCCCAGAGGCACCGGAGATGGAGTCGAGCGGCGACTGACGTCGCCGCTCCGGGCGTGGTCTAGGCGCTCGCGCTCCCGTCGCTGACGGTCCCGCCGAAGACGCCGGCGATCAGCCCGATCACGAATAGCAGGTAGCCCAGGTAGAAGACACCACCGACCAGGAGGTGCTTCCCATCGAGGCCGCCACGGCGCCGCGCCGGGATGAAGATCACGGCGGTCGCGATCAGGGCGAGCGCGGCCGAGCCGAACGCGACGTATGAGCCCTGGCCGACCACCCAAGTATCGGCCGCGAACACGAGCCCGACGACCGTCGGGATGGCCGACTGGAAGACC
The DNA here is from genome assembly GCA_035606295.1 of Patescibacteria group bacterium. Taxonomy (GTDB): domain Bacteria; phylum Chloroflexota; class Limnocylindria; order Limnocylindrales; family CSP1-4; genus SPCO01. The sequence continues at coordinate 15,308 of DATNFQ010000172.1, read as the reverse complement.
ATCGCGCCGGTGATGTTGCCGAGCGCGAGCGTGTCCTTGTTCTGGCGGACCCAGATGATCGAGTTGAACTTCTCCGGCAGCTCTGTCGCGATCGGCGCGATGACGAGGGCAAGCAGCACCTCGCTGACGCCGAGCGCGTGCGCGACGCTATTCACCCCGTCGATGAAGAAGACGGCACCGACGATGATCAGCCCGACCGAGGCGAGGACCTGGAGCGCGATCACGCGCAGTCGTGGATCGCTCGGGTCGAGGCGATGCGCGTTGCGGTCGAAGCGATGCATCCGCAGCGGCGCGAGATCCCCGGAATGGTCCGCCGCACCCTCGGCCGTCTCGCCAGAGAGATGTCCGCGGACGTACCAGGCGTAGAGGCCGATGAGGATGATGGCGACGATCCATCGCCCGATCAGCAGGTCCGACGGGAGGAACGCGGCGCCGATCGCCAGGCCATAGCCGACGAAGAAGTAGCGCAGGTCGTGCGACAGCACGCCGGTATCGACCGCGAGGGTGGTCCCCGTCGCGCGCCGCGCCCGGAACGCGAGGACACCGACACCGGTCACGAACATCGCCAGCGTCGAGAGCATGAATGGGGCGCCGAGGATGGCGCCGACGCCCACCTCATGCGCGCCCTCGCCGGTCGCGAAGATGATCGCGATGATCGGGATGAGCGTCTCGGGCAACGCGGTCCCGACCGCGGCAAGCACGGAACCGACGGCGCCCTCGCCCAGACCGAGCTTGCGGCCCATCCATTCGATGCCGTTGGTGAAAAGCTCCGCCGCGAACAGGATCAGGACGAGGCTGATGAGCAGGATCAGGACGTCCGTCATCGCGGACGCCATGCCAAGTGGGGGGTCATGTCGTCGAGGATGGCATATCCGCCGTTTCGGGTGCGATCACGGTCCGTCGACGGCCTAGCCATGCGACCAGCGGCAAGGCCAGCATCGGCGCCTCGAGCACGGAGTAGAGCGGCCCGGCGCCGCGCGAGTTGACGACGGTCGTGACCCAGTCGGCCCACAGCGCGCCGAACGGGATACACATCGCGACGAAGATCGCCATCCCGACCCACCACGAACGCTGCCGGATGCCAAAGAACGCGAACGGGAACAGGCTGGGCTTCAACAGCGCGAATGGCGCTCCGCCGCGCCACATGATCGAAACGCTCATCGCGGCGATGCACCAGATCACCGGGTTGCCGGTCCAGATCTTGAGTGGGGTCGTGGGCCAGGCGAGACACAGCGCGATGAGCGGCCAGACCGCCGGCCGTGGAGCGACCCGCACGATCGCAACCACCGTGATGGCCGCGGGGATACCCCACCACAGGGCGAACGCGAGTGGCTGTGGCAGCACGGCAGCCGGCGCGAACAGCCACAAACCAACGGGGGGATACAGGACATCGCCGTGGGCGACCTCGTACGGGCCGGCCAGCTGCCGCGGCTCATAGAACGGGCCGCCGCCAAGCCAGCGAGCCGCTGCGTCGATATACAGCTGCACGTCCTTGGCGAACGGCTGATCAAGCGGCGCCTTCGTGATGACCACGAAGAGGACCGGGAGCAGGACGGTCGCCGCGACGAGCGCAAGCGCGACGCGCGGACGGTCAAGGAGGGCGACGAGTTCGCCGCCTCGCGCCCGACCGACGCCGACGGCGGGAGGGATCGACACGGCGGAAGGGTAGCGGCTCCGTGAGCGAGCGAGCTCAGGTCGGGCGCGCCGATCCTCCTCGCTCGACTTCGGCCAGCCGCCGCTCCAGGAAGGCGTGCTCGGCTCGATTGGTCGTCAGTCCCGCTGCCCGGCGATAGGCAGCACCGGCCTCCGTCAGCCGATCGAGGCGACGCAGCAGGTCGGCTCGCGCGGCATGGAGGTAGGGATAGTCGTCGAGTGTGCCGTCGGCAGCGAGGCCATCGATCATGGCGAGGCCCATGGCGGGGCCATCGGCCATCGCGACGGCGACCGCCAGGTTGAGCTCGACGACCGGTGATCGCTCCACTGTCAGCAACGCTCGGTACAGCTCGACGATCTGTCGCCAGTCCGTGGCGCCCCAGGACGGCGCCTCATCGTGGAGTGCAGCGATCGCCGCCTGGATCTGGTAGGGCCCGACGCGGCCACCGGCCAACGCACCTGCGATGAGCTGTCGTCCCTCGCTGATCCGGTCGGTGTCCCAGCGCGACCGATCCTGGTCCTCCAGCAGGACGAGATCGCCAGCCGCATCGACGCGCGTCTCACGCCGGGCGTCGTGGAGCAGCATCAACGCCAGCAGCCCGGTCGCCTCGGGCTCGTCGGGGAGCAGCGACACCACGACTCGTGCCAGCCGGATCGCCTCGGCGGTCAATTCGCGCCGGACGAGCGCATCGCCCGATGTCGCCGAGTACCCCTCGTTGTAGATCAGGTACAGGACCCGGAGGACCCCATCGAGCCGCTCGGGCAGCAGGTCATGCGGCGGGACGCGATACGGGATGCCGGCGTCGCGGATCTTCCGCTTGGCACGGACGAGGCGCTGGGCAAGCGTCGGTTCCGGGACGAGGAAGGCACGGGCGATCTCGGGCGTCGTCAGCCCGCCAAGGGTCCGGAGCGTCAGGGCGACCCTCCCATCCATCGGCAGTGCCGGATGGCAGCACGTGAAGATCAGCCGCAGCCGATCGTCGGGGATCGTCATGTCCGCTTGCCCGTTGCCGTCGCCGCCGGATCCGATGGCCTCGAGCTCCGCCTCGATCGCGAGGTCGCGCGCAAGCTCGTCGGTCTTCTCGCGCAACCGGCGCCCCCGACGCAGACGGTCGATCGCACGGTTGCGCGCGGTCGTCGTGATCCACGCCCCGGGGTTCGCCGGTACGCCGCGATCGGGCCAGATCTCGAGCGCGGCGATGAAGGCTTCCTGGACCGCTTCCTCAGCGAGGTCGAAGTCGCCGAGGACGCGGATCAGCGTTGCGACCGCGCGTCCCTGCTCCTCGCGGAAGACGCGGTCGACGAGGTCGTGAGTGGCGGCGTCGCGCTGGCTCAGCCCGCGGCCGCCCCGACCGACTGATCCTCAGCCACGCCGGTGCCGGTCTCCCAGATCGGCCGCACCTCGATCGCTCCGTAGCGGATCCCGGGGCACTGCGCAGCGAGCTCGAGTGCCACGTCGAGATCGGGGGCTTCGATCATGTAGAAGCCACCGAGCCCTTCCTTCGTCTCGGCGAACGGGCCGTCTGTCGTGATCGTCTGGCCGTCCTTCTGGCGGAGCGTCGTCGCCGTCGGGTTCGGCTGCAGCGCCTCGCCAGCCAGATACGCGCCGCGATCACGGAGCATCTGGGTATACCCGTTGTAGGCGCCCATGACCTCGCCCTGCACGGTCGGATCCGGCGGTTCGGGCGACGGGTTGGCGGTCTCGGTGTCGTAGATCAGGATCGCGTATCGCATCTCACTGGCCTCCTGCCTGTTTGGCCACACGCTGTGCTGGCCGTCATCGTCACGACGAATCACCGACGGTGGAATCGACACCCGCGCCCACCGCGACCGGCGCCGTCAGGAACCGACCAGCCGATGCCGGGGTATCCGGCTCCGACGCACCGCCTACCGCGGCAGCGCGGCGCGCGACCTCCTCGGCGATGACCGGTCGTAGCGCCGCAGCGCCGGAATCGAGCGCTCCCCGGAACATCGGCTCCATCATCTCAAGGACAGTCCGGTCCTTGACGCTTCGAGGGCGCTGCACACGGATCGTGAGCCGTGTCCCCTCGGCGTCCGGGGTGAGCACGTCGGTCATCACGAACCGAGGGACGCCTGGGCCGGGGAACTGGACACGCATCGTCCAGTACTCGAACGGGCGCCAGTCCAGGATCTCCTCGACGACCGCGTCCTTGCCGTGGACGCAATGATTGGTGGTGCCGACGCCGCGCCGGCCACCCCGAACCTCTTCGTCGACGCTGGTCACACCGCTCTGCCATTGCGGTCGCCGCGCGGGCGACGTCTCGTACTCCCAGACCAAGGCGGGCGGTCCGGGCAAGACGTACTCGTAGGTCGCCAGCGCCACATCAGGCTCGACGAAGACGCGGGTCCGCGCCCGTTCCTCATCCCACGCGGCTCGGAGGTCGCGAACCCACACGGTCAGCTCGCCCAGGAACTCGTAGGTCTCGCGATGCCCGACGAGCCCGGCGCCCTTGGGATCGTCGAGCCCCGTCGCCCTGAGGCAGGCCTCGGAATAGAGCGCGTAGGCAGCCGTGCCGAGCGTGTTCTCGACATCGTTCTTGAGCAGGCGATGGACCTCGATCACCGCACGGCCCGCAAGCTCTTCGCGACCGGCGATGCGCTGACGAGCGACATCCCCGCTGTGGACCACGAACTTCAGGTCCAGCGTCGGCATGCGCATGCACGCATCGCACTCGCACATCGACGCCTGGGCGATGTCGCGCAGTCGTCGGCGGAAGGCGAAGTACGTCCGCTCGACCGCGTCCTGGAGGAGCGAAGCCTCGAGAGATTGGGCGAGGCTGTACACGAATGCGGCGTCACCCTCCAGCTTGGCCAGCCGGAAGGTCGGCCGTAGCGTCGAGACGACGGTGTCGAGGAGATCGGCGAGGATGTCCTGGGCATGGTCGAGCTCCACGCCGGCGAGGTAGCTGGTGTACCCGCTGATATCCGCGATCAGCAGGCAGGCGCTCTCGGGAGCGTTCGTCGTCATCAGGCCTCCGCGGACATCTTCGTCTCGGTCGCTGTGCGTGTCGAGGGGTATCGTGGCCCCATGGCCACGCCCAAGGAGATCCTCGAGATCGGCGGCCACGAGGTCACGATCTCGAACCCGCAGAAGGTCTACTTCCCCGACGCCGGCTACACGAAGCTCGACGTCGTCCAGTACTACCTCGCCGTCGCCGATGGTGCGCTGACCGGGGTCCGGGGACGGCCGATGGCCCTCAAACGCTTCGTCGATGGCATCACGAAGGAACCGTTCTTCCAGAAGCGCGCGCCGGACAACACGCCCGACTGGATCCGCACGGCCGAGCTCACGTTCCCGTCGGGTCGGACCGCCGACGAGATCGTCGTCGACGAGACGGCGGCCCTCGCCTGGGTGGTCAACCTCGGCTGCATCGACCTCAACCCGCACCCGGTCCGCGCCGATGACCTCGACCATCCGGACGAGCTCCGCGTCGACCTCGACCCGATCCCGGGGATCGAATGGCCGCAGATCCGCGACGTGGCGATGACCTGCAAGGAGGCCCTCGAGGCCGTTGGTTTGGTCGGCTGGCCCAAGACGTCCGGTTCGCGCGGGATCCATATCAACGTCCGCATCGAGCGACGATGGACGTACCCGGAGGTCCGCCGGGCGGCACTCGCCCTGGCACGGGACGTCGAGGCGCGCATGCCCGGAAAGGCGACTTCGAAGTGGTGGAAGGAGGAACGCGTCGGCGTCTTCCTCGACTACAACCAGAACGCCAAGGATCGGACGGTCGCATCGGCCTACTCCATCCGACCACTGCCCGATGCGCGCGTCTCCACGCCGCTGTCGTGGGACGAGGTGCCGACCTGTGAAGCCGAGGCATTCACGATCACGACGGTCCCGGCACGGTTCGCAAAGGGCGACCCGGGCGCTGGGATCGACGAAGCGGTGGGCTCGCTCGACGCACTGCTCGAGCTCTCGCAGCGACACGAAGCCGAGGGCTTGGGCGACGCGCCATGGCCACCCAACTATGCGAAGCAAGCCGGCGAGCCGCCACGCGTCCAGCCGTCCCGCAAGCGCCGCCCGGATTCGGAGTACGACACCGGGCGCGGTGAGGCCGGCGGGCCGCCGCCAGAGGTAGCCGCAGAACGGGCCGCTGCCGTCGCGGCCGGCGATAGGAACGCTGGGCTGCCGACGGAATGGGAAGGGTCGCGCCCGACACCGACCGGCCGGCGCAAGACGAATGTGCCGATCGTCGAGATCTCCCGGGCGGCGACCAAGGCCGAGGCACTCGAAGGCTTCGAGCGCTGGAAGGGTCGCCACCCTGAGGCGGCCAAGGCCCTCGATCCTGCCGACGTGCTTGTCGATGGGATGCGTGGCCGCTCGTCGTTGTGGTACCGAGTCCGCGTCAACCTGACGCACGTCCCCGAGGCCGACCGACCGCCGCAGGAGAAGCTCGATCCGGACTACGACCCGTGGGCCGGATACGAATGGCCTGACCGCGCGGGCCAGCTCGAACGCGCGCCGCGGAAGAAGACGCCGAGCTCCTGACCCTCCTGGCCGACAGCTAGACGGCGCCGACCCTGGGGCCGCGCGAACGCCGTCGCTGGTCGCCACCGAGCCATCGGCGCGTGACCGGTAACCAGGCGAGCCCGACCAGCAGCTGGGCGAGGACCGCGATCACGATCAGGATGCCCGGCACGGTGAGGACGAGCGCCGGGACCGCCCATTCGAAGCCCGCGAACGTCAGGTCCGTGGTGTCGAGATCGAGCTGATCACGACCACCGACGACAGGCAGTGCGAACGGGCCGTCGACGGCGGTCGACGGGCTGGCACTCGACGACGGTCGCTGACTCGGCCCGCCCGACGGTGTGGCGACCGGGCCGCCCGGGATGACACCACCGCCGGGCGTACCCGTGGGCGCTGCCGTGGGGGACGGTGTCGCGGTGGGCGCTGTCGGCGACGCCGTGGGACGCGGTGTCGGGCCGGTCGTCGGTATGGGCGTCGGCACGGGCACGATCGACGGGAGCGGCACGATGCTGACGGTCGGCCGGGGTGTCGGGGTCGGTGTGGGCTGTGGGGTCGGGCGCGGTGTCGGCGTCGGTGTCACGGTCGGTCGAGGTGTCCCACCCGGCACGGCGACGGTCATCGTGACGGTGACGGTGTTCGACCATGCGACGCCATCCCAGACCCGATAGGTCCACGTGTCCTTGCCACCGAACCACTGGTCGGCCTTGTACCGGAAGCTGCCATCGGTTCGCTCGTTCAGATTGCCGTGCGCCGGCTCCTGGACGACATCGATCGTCATGGCGTCGCCGTCGGCGTCATCGTCGTTCCCAAGGACGCCTGGCGCGGCGATCGACTTTTCGACGTCGGCGGTCGCCGAGTATGAATCGGGCCGGGCGACCGGCGCGTGGTTGGTCACGTCGATCGTCACGGTCGCGATATTCGAGAGCCCGAGCAGGCCGCCGTCGACGCGGTAGCTGAAGGTGTCCGTGCCCGCGTACTTGGCGTCGGACGTGTACGTGAAGCCGCCGCCCGCCTTGAGACTGAGCGACCCATGGTCGACGTTGTTCACGAGCTTGGCGGTGAACCCGGAACCGAGCTGGAGGTCGTTCCCGAGCACGCCGGGCGCGGCGACGATCCTCGCCTGCCCATGGACCGCGCTGTAGCTGTCGTTGACAGCCACCGGCAGGAGGCCAGCCGCGGTCGGAGTTGGCGTCGCGACGCTCCACGCCAGAGCGATGACCGTCGCCTCGAGGGCGACGATCGACCGGCGCATCAGGCGACCTGTCGAGGGTGCGCGATCACCTGGGCACCCGTGGTCTCGCCAGGGAGCGGCGGATCCACGTCGTGCTCGATGCCTTCGATGAAGGTCGCGACCAGCAGCTCATCGAGCTGGGTCCCGGCCGCGTCGCCGAGACGGCCAAGGGCCTCACGCACGTCGAGCGCCTTTCGATACGGGCGTGTCGTCGTCATCGCGGAGAAGGCGTCGGCGACCGCAAGGATCCGGGCGATCCGCGGGATGCCCTCACCCTCGAGGTGGTCGAGGTAGCCCCTGCCATCCCAGCGCTCGTGGTGATGGCGGATCCCGGCGCGCACGGCGTCGATGTCGGGCAGGTCGCGCACGATCATGTCGCCGAGCGCGACGTGCTGTTTGACGATGGCGTACTCGGCTTCAGTCAGGCTGCCGGGCTTGCGGAGGATCACGTCGGGGATCCCGATCTTCCCGATGTCGTGGAGTCGGCCGGCCACATCGATCGTGTGGAGCTCCGCGGCGGCCAGCCCCAGGCGTCGCCCGATGAACGTCGCGTAACGAGCCACATCCTCGGAGTGCCGCTTGGTGTAGCGGTCCTTCGTGTCGATCGCGGTCACGAGCCCCTGGAGGACATCGAAGCTCGTATTCGCACTCGACGGGTCGGGCTCGGCGGCACCGGCGATCCGAATCGTGTCGCCACCGCTCGCCTTCGCCTCCTCGAGGACACGCGCGGCCGCCGCGAGAAGGCCGGTCGCCGACGACGCATGGTCCGGATAGGTCGCCATGCCGACGCTGACGGTGATCGGCAGTCGCTCCGTCTCGTCGAAGCGCAGGCTCAGGTCCACGAGCGCCACGCGCAGCCTTTCGATCACCGGTTCGAGCTGAGCGACGGCGGTCGGTGGCGCCATCAACAGGAATTCGTCGGGACCGTAGCGCCCGAACTCGATCGCCGGATCGACGTTGGCCTGGAGCGCGCTCGCGACCGCCAGGAGGGCCTCATCGCCCGCTGCGTGTCCGTGGTTGTCATTGAGCAGGCGGAAGCCGTCGAGGTCGATCAGCGCGATGCCGATCGGTCGGACGTCGTCGCGCCCACGCTCGATCGCCTGCGCGAGCCGGCCGACGAGGGTGCCGTGATTGAGGGTGTCGGTGAGGGGGTCTCGGCGCGTCGACTCGAGGAGCGCCTCGGTCTGGCGGCTCAGACGCGCCTGGGCCGAGCGGAACACGAGGGACAGGAGAGCCGCCGCCACGAGCCCCGCCGAGACCGTGACCAGGAGGATCGCCCGGCGCATGTCCTCGAGCCGGGCCAGGATCGGGACCGCGTCCCGCCAGACGCCGACGACCCCGAGGACCTGGTCGCCGACCTTGAGGGGCAGCAGCTCGCGGAGCACCGTCGGTGAGGCAAAGGTCGCCGACCCGGCACCCGCCTCTGCCGCGGGTCCGATGGCGGCCTGGGCCTGGCCGGTCAGCGCGGCCATGGTTTCTGCGGTCTCGGGTGTGGCAGCCCGCGCGAACCCCGGCTCACTCGCGGCGACGATCGTGCCATCGGGCCGGCGGATCTCCACGCGGAGGATCTCGCCGGGTCGTGGGAGCGTGGCCAGCTGCGCCTCGAGTCGAGCGATCTCGGATCCCGTCAGTGAGTGAGTCGGCGACAGGTCGGCGGGCGGGACGTAGGCGTTGACGAATGAACGGACCGTCGCCGCATCACTGCCGACGAGACCGGTCAGTGTCGCCGAGTTGAAGTGCGCACCGACGAGGATCGACTGGGCGGTCGCGGCCACACCGACGACCGCCAGGAAGGCGCCGTAGACGAGGATAAGAAGGACGGGCCGCGGGGCCCGCACCCGGGTACCGAACAACGGTCGCGAGTCCTCGAGCGTTAAAGGGCGGATGCGCTCTCGACTCTAGGCACGCGGATGGCGGCTACCCCATGGGACGAAGGTCCCGTCGGCGGACGCCGGTGAGCACAGATGGCGCCGCGAAGCACCACGAAGAACGTGGTTTCGGGTGGCTGTCAGGCGGGACCGAGCCGCTCGTACAGGACGACCCGCCACATGAACGTCCGCGACTCGCGGACCTGCCGCAGTCCAGCGGCGGCGACGAGCGCATCCACCTTCGCGTTCGCATGAAGGAACGTGCGGTACCGGAACCCCCGAACGCGGAACCATGCGTTCAGGAGCGGGAGCGCCCAGCGCAGGAGCCGCCGGTCGCGCGGGAGCACCAGCCCATAGAGCGAACGAGCCCGCGTCGCCGACAAGCGGACGAGCGACTCAACGTCGGGATAGCAGCAGATGACACGGTCGAGGGTCACGATGTCGGCGACGTCGACATCCGATGCGCGCGAGACGAAATCGCCGTCGACGAACTCGAGTCGATCGAGCGTTCCGCGGCGACGCGCCTCGCGCCGAGCCATCTCGACCGCCGGCCCGGAAGCGTCGACGAGAACGGCATGTCCGGCGCCCGCGCGCAAGAGCTCGTGATCGATGACGCCGATCCCACCACCGATATCCAGCAGGCTCGAGCCGCTGACGCCGCGCTCGCGGATCATGTCAACGAGCGTCGCTGTGGTGGCGTCCGGTCCGTGTCCTCGATAGCGCTGGAGGTCCTCCTCGGCGCTCTTCTCGTCGAAGATCTCGAACCCACCGTCGCAGCCGCACGCGTCCACCATCAGCTCCCGAAGATCGCCTCGAGCTCGAACGGCGCGGTCGTCTCGAGCTGGTCGTAGCGACAGGCCTCGGGCGGCTTGTCCGGCCGCCAGCGCTTGAAGGTGGTGGCGTGACGGAACCGGCTTCCCTGGAGATGGTCGTAGGCCACCTCGACGACCCGTTCCGCGCGAAGTGGCTCCCACGACAAGTCCTTGCCGCGGTTCCAACGCGAAGTCGCTCCCGGGAGGCGCTGTCCGGAGGCTTCGGCGTCGCCCCAACCCGCCCATTCGGCCCATTCCTGCCAGGGATGGCCTTCGACCGCGTTCTCGCGGAGCGGTGCCAGCTCCTCGGCCAGCGCAGCACGGCGGTCCCAGGAGAACGACGACGTGATGCCGACGTGATTGAGCTTGCCGGCGTCGTCGTACAGCCCGAGGAGGAGCGACCCGATGTGCGTTCCGGGACCGTTCTTGTGCCAGCGGAAGCCGGCCACGACGCAGTCGGCCGTTCGTTGGTGCTTGATCTTGAGCATGGCGCGCTTGCCCGGCTGGTACGTGGCGTCGAGTCGTTTCGCGACGACGCCATCGAGGCCGGCTCCCTCGAAACGGTCGAACCAGTCGGCCGCCGTGGCGCGGTCGGTCGTCGCGGGCGTGAGATGGATCGGCGGCTGTATGCCCTTGAGGACCGTCTCAAGGCGAGCGCGGCGCTCGCCCTGCGGCACGTCGCGAAGGTCCTCGTCGTCGAGCGCGAGGAGGTCCCACGCCACGAAGCTCGCCGGCGATTCGGCGGCCAGCATGTTCACGCGCGACGCCGCCGGGTGGATGCGGAGCAATAGCGCCTCGAAATCGAGCGCGCCATCACGGGCGATGACGACCTCCCCGTCGACGACGGCACGGTTCGGCAGCGCGGCACGCAGCGGGGCCGCGAGCTCCGGGAAGTAGCGGTCCAGCGGCTTCAGATCACGCGATTGCGTGAAGACCTCGTCGCCGTCGCGGAACACGATCGCGCGGAATCCGTCCCACTTCGGCTCATAGAGCCAGCCGTCGCCGTCGGGCAGTCCGTCGACCGCCTTCGCGAGCATCGGTTCGACGGGCGGGACCACAGGTAGGTCGAGCGCCATGTCCCGAGTGTAGGCGAGGGGCCATCCGCTGGTCCTTCCGACCTGACCGAGCACGCGGCGGAACCGCTGAGCCGGCGATGACGTCCGCCGGTTGCCGCTCGTGACCATCAGAGCCGCGGGCGCACCGAACGGAGGACGCGCGATGCGTGCCAACCGAACATCCCTGATCCTCGGATCCGTTCTCGCGCTTTCGATCGTCGCCCTCGTCGGCTGTGCCGGCAGTAGCGGAGCGGCGAGCGTCGGGAACCCCGTACCACCGTTGGATGGATACGGCGGCGCGCCGAGCGCGGCGCCGAGTGCCGCGGCCGGCCAGCCGGACCAGGTGCCGAACGGCGAAGGGAGCAACCCCGACCAGGTCGGCCAGCTCGTCGATGACGCGAAGATCGTCCGGACCGGGACGATCGACTTGCAGGTCAAGGACGTGCCCACGGCGCTGACTGCAGCACGGAACGGTATCCGCGCGATGGGCGGCTACATCGGAGCGTCGCAGACGCAGTCGATGGGCGACAGCCCGGTCGCCAGCGTCACGTACCGCATCCCCGTCGACCGCTGGGAGGATGCGCTCGACCTGCTGCGTGGCCTCACCGGCGACGGTGGCAAGGTCGTGTCCGAGAACACGAACGCGGTCGAGGTCACCGGCGCCGTCGTCGACCTCGAGGCGCGGATCAAGAACCTGCAAGCCAGTGAGGCGGCGCTGCAGGGGATCTCGGCCCGAGCGACGCGGATCTCTGACGTCCTCGAGGTCGAAGGCCAGTTGACGACCGTCCGCGGCCAGATCGAGGAGCTCTCCGCACAGCTCAAGCAGCTCAACGACCAGGCGTCCTACGCGACGCTCACCGCCAGCTATGCCACTCCGGTCGTCGCCGTCCAGGCCGCGGCAGAGCGGTGGGAGCCAGCCAAGGTCGTGGACGAGGCGACCGCAAGCCTCGTGGACATCCTCCAGGGACTCACGACCGCCGGCATCTGGTTCGGGATCGTGTGGCTGCCGGTCCTGCTCTTCATCGGGGTCGTCACGGGCGTGACGATCTTCATCCTTCGACGGTTCGGGATCCGCGGCAGACGCCGGCCGGGGGACGTCGCCGCCGCCTGATGACCACGGCGTGACGGGTCGGTCATGGCAGGATGACGTCATGACCGACCCGACCGAGGAGGAGCAGGCGCAGGCCCGTCGTTTCGACGAGTGGGCCGCCGGATACGACCGGTGGTGGGCGCCCGTCCTGGCGCCGAGCGCCCATCGCCTGCTCGATCAGCTCGCGCCTGTCATCGAGGCCGGCGCGGTCGATGTCCTCGATATCGGCGTCGGGACCGGGAACCTGACGCGGCCGGCGCTGGCACGCTGGCCGCACATCCGCGTCACGGGTCTCGATGCGTCGCGCGAGATGGTCGGTACGGTCGAGGCGCTCATAGCCGAGACCGCGGATGACCATCGCGATCGATTCACCGGGACGGTCTCGTTCGCCGGCGACATGCCGTATGCGGATGGATCGTTCGACGTCGCGATGTCATCCTTCGTCCTGCAGCTCGTCCCGAGTCGCGCCAAGGTCCTCCGCGAGGTGCGGCGCGTGCTCCGACCGGGCGGCCGCTTCGCCTACGTCACGTGGCTGGTCGATAAGCGTGCCTTCAAGCCGGATCGGATCTTCGACGGCCTCCTCGACGAGTTCGGGTTCGATGACGAAGAGGACCGCCCGCGGACCGGCGACATCCCGTCGGTCGAGCGCGCGATCGGCGAGCTGCGCCGGGCGGGGTTCCGCGACGTCAGCGGGTCACGAGCGATGCTCGACTACGGCTACACCGTCGAGAGCTACATCGCCTTCCTGACCGAGTTCGACGAGGTGTCGCTGTTCGACGAGATGGACCGGCCCGAGCGGCGCCGGTTCCTGGCGCTCCTCCGGGAGCGCCTCATGGGTCTCGATCCGGACGACCTGCGTTTTACGGTCCCGATCGTCTACGCGTCCGGTGCCCGCTCGCGTTAGGTCGCGCTAGATGACGAACCGCCCGGGGAGGGACTCCCCGGGCGGTGGGTTTCTCGTGCCGCAGTGGCCGTTACTTGCGGAGCTTGTTGCCCTTCCAGTCGTACGGCTTGGTCGCGCCAGGCGAACCCTTGCCCGTGCCGTTCGTCGCAGACGTCGTCTGCGCGAAGGTCAGGACGGCATTTGCGACGGCATCGGACATGATGTCGAGCGCCTCGTTGTTGATGTTGTCGGGATGCCCGTTGATCCCGTAGCTGTCACAGGCGAGGTGGTAGCACGGGTCGAACTGACCGGCCAGCGTGTCCGATACGACGCCGCCCCACTTGGTCTGCTGGAACGGCGTCTTGTGGACCTCGGCGCCGGTCGTGATGCCCCCGGCGGGGATGCCGAGGGTCGTGTATTCGTCGTAGTCGGAGCGGCCGTCGAAGGCGATCCGCTCGGTGTACTTGCCCTTCGCGTCGAAGAAATCCTGGAAGACCTTCTCGATGTTGCCCGAGCCATTCGGACCGGCGACGCCGAACTCGGATCCGTCGCCGTCGTAGATCTGCAACGCGAAGTTCGGCGAGGCGAGCATGTCGAAGTCGAGCATCGCGATGACACTGCCGCGCTCGGCCTTGGTCAGGCTGTCGGCGTTGAACGTCGAGCCGAACAGGCCCTGCTCCTCACCTGAGAACCAGATGAAGCGGACCTTGTTACGGAGAGTGATGTTCAGGGTCGCCATCTGGCGCGCGACTTCGAGCTGCGTGGCGGTGCCGCTGCCGTCGTCGTTGATGCCCGGGCCGGCCGGGACCGAGTCGAGATGGGCGCCCGAGATCACGACGCGATCGCTCCGACCGGTCCTCGACTCGGCGATGACGTTCTTGGTCGTGACCGTCTCGGTCGAACCGTCGGCCGAGAAGTCGACCGTCGCGGTCGGATGATCGACCAGGTACTTGCCGACCGCGTAGGTCGACTCGAGCGTCGGGATCGTGACGCCGTACCCGCCGATCGTCCCGCCGATGGGGCCGTTGCGATCCGGATCGCCGATGGTGCCCTCGTTGAAGATGAGGACGCCCGCGGCCCCGTGATGCTCGGCGTTGATGGCCTTGAGACCGAAGTCGCACGTGCCCCGCTGGATCACAGCGAACTTCCCGGCAAGGCTCGTGGCGCCGGCCGGGAAGTCGGCGTCCTCGCAGCCGGCTGACGACGTGCTCGGCTTCGTGGTCGGCGCGGCGAAGTCGATGATCGCGATCGGCGCGCCGGTCGCCGACCCGGCGCCGGAGAACTCCATCGTCGCGTAATCCTGGTCAGCGACCCAGGCGGGCGTCGCCGCAGGGTGGGCAGCGAGCGTCGGGGATGCGTTCTCATGGAAGATATCCGCCGAGAACGATTGCTCGCTGACCGTCCAGTAGGCGCTGAACGGAGCCAGCGTGTTCTCGACGTACGTCGCGGAGGCGATGTGTCCCGGCGTTCCGGTTGCGCGCGTACCACCATTCGCGTCGGCGATCACCTGCAGCTGGCGCAGATGCTGGCGGATCCCACTGTTGGCGCTACCGACGATGACTGCGTCCTGCAAGGCCGTCGTGTCGGTGGGGGTGGCGCCCTGGGCGGTGGCGGGCACGCCGATCATCGCGAGGGCGATGATGGACAAGCCGAACAGGCGTCGGCGTCGATGCATGGGGTCTCCTCCTCAGGTGGGCTGGCGACTCCCTCCTCGAGGAGCCGTCCCTGGGTGTGTGACCCCGAGGGTAGCCAACATCGCCCGATCGAGCCTTACGCGCCCGCACCGTGCCGTGCGGGAGCGTCGTATCCAGGCGACGATTCCGGTGCGGCGCCGCACCACTGGTCCGCGCGCAGCCCGCTAGACCACCTTCTCCTCGGGAAGCGCCTCGACGAACGCCGTCCCAAGCCGTGCCGCGTCGTACGCCGTACCCAGGAGGTGGTGATACGGCACGCCGCTGAACTGGTGGTGGGAGCGCGTCGGTATGTCGGCTCCGGGCTCCCACTCGCGTCGCTGGAGCTCGATATACCCCTGCTCCTGGCGCTCGGCCATGGCTGAGAGAAGCGTCGAGAAGCCGTGGCCGGTCGCGTGCTGTCCGCCAAGCGTTATGAAGATGAACCCGACCCCCATCTCACCGAGCTCCGAGAACGTCATCGGCTCGGGGTCGTTGAACCACTTGAACGAGCTCGAATAGTTGAATGCGAAGCGCGCCTCCGGGAACCGTTT
>DATNFQ010000171.1:0-2177 GCA_035606295.1 Patescibacteria group bacterium | reverse complement strand
TTCGGGCAACTACGAGCCGGCGCTCGACAAGGCCCTTGCCACTGCCGGCTACGCGAATCTCGCCTCCGCGAAGGCAGAGGAACGGAAGCGTGGCAAGAACCTGGGCATGGGCCTGAGCACCTACATCGAGGTGTGCGGCGTCGCGCCGTCGAAGTGGATCGGCGCGGTCGGCGAGGGCTGGGGCGCGGCGATGTGGGAATCGGCCAACATCCGCGTCCACCTCACCGGCAAGACCGTCGTCACGATGGGCACCCAACCCCAGGGCCAGGGCCACGAGACGACGTACGCGCAGGTCGTGGCCGACCGGCTCGGCATCCCGATGGAGGACATCGTCATCCAGCATTCCGACACGCTCGGAACGCCGTTCGGCTACGGGTCGTACGGCTCACGGACGAGCTCGGTCGGCATGACCGCGGCGATCAAGGCCGCGGACAAGGTCCGCGATAAGGCTCGCCGCTACGCGGCCCACATGCTCGAAGCTTCGGCGGACGACATCGAGATCGATGGCGCCGAATACCGTGTGAAGGGCTCGCCCGATCGCAAGAAGACCATCCAGGAGATCGCCTTCGCCCTCGATCTTGCGTTCGATGCACCCGAGGGCATGGAGCCGTATCTCGACGAGACGGCCTATCACGACACGCCGAACTGCACGTGGCCGTTCGGCACCCACATCGCGACCGTCGAGATCGACGAGGAGACCGGCCAGGTCGATCTCGTCCGGTACGTGGCGGTCGACGACGTCGGCAATGAGATCAACCCATTGATCGTCGCGGGGCAGCTCCACGGCGGCATCGCGCAGGGCGTCGGACAGGCCCTTTGGGAGGGCGCCGTCTACAGCGACGACGGGCAGCTGCTGACCGGCTCGATGCTCGACTACGCGCTGCCGAAGGCCGCCCGTCTGCCGAACTTCGAGCTCGACAAGACCGTGACCCCGTCCCCGGTGAACCCACTCGGGGTGAAGGGTGTCGGCGAAGCCGGCGCGATCGCCTCGACAGCGGCGGTCGCGAACGCGGTGATCGACGCGCTCAGCGTGTACGGGATCCGCCACCTCGACATGCCGTACACGTCGCAGACGGTCTGGTCCGCGATCCAGTCGGCGAAGGGAGGCCAGGCATGATCCCGGCGGCGTTCGACTACCGGCGCGCGGCCTCGCTCGACGACGCGCTTTCGGCGCTGTCCGGCGGTGACGCCAAGGTGATCGCCGGCGGCATGAGCCTGCTCCCGCTGATGAAGCTGCGGCTGGCGCAGCCGTCGAAGCTCGTCGACATCGGCAAGCTATCGGAGCTGCGCGGGGACGGCCCGACCGCCGACGGCGGCTGGGAGATCGGCGCACTCACGACCTACTCCGAGGCACTGGCGGCCACGAAGCTTGACTTCACGCGCGCCTGTGTCGAAGGCATCGGCGACGTGCAGGTCCGAAATCGCGGCACGGTCGGCGGTGCGATCAGCCACGCCGATCCGGCGTCGGACCTGCCCGCATTGCTGCTCGCCCTCGATTACTCGGCGGTCCTGCGCTCGTCACGTGGCGAGCGGACCGTGCCGCTCGACGGGTTCTTCAAGGGTCCATTCGAGACCGACATGGCTCCGGACGAGATCCTCGTGAAGCTCGTTCGCGGTCCGCTCCCGGCCGGCGCGGACGGGTCGTACCAGAAGATGGCCCACCCGGCGTCGGGCTACTCGATCGTCGGCGTATGCGCCGTCGTGGGGTCGTCGGGCGGCTCGATCTCGCACGCGCGGGTCGCCGTCACCGGCGTCGGCCAGGTCGCGTACCGGGCGAAGGCCGTCGAATCGGCACTCGTCGGGTCGGATGGATCGGCAGGTGCCGTCGCGTCCGCCGCAGCACATGCGACCGACGGCCAGGACGTGAACAGCGACATCTACGCCGACCGTGCCTATCGAGCCAGGATGGCCGAGGTGTACGTCAGACGCGCGATCGACGCCGCCCTCGGGCGGTAGCGCGGCCTATCCCAGCGTCGGGCGTTGCGCGTCGAGCGGGTCACACCGGGCCGACGCGCGCCCGCCCGGCTCGCCGGTGCGATCCTGACCCGCGACCTCACGGTCGGCGGCAGGCGCTGGTCGAAGGGTCGACGCCTCTCTTCGGAGGACCTGCTCGAGCTCGCCGCTGAGGAGCCGGGCGCCGCCGTGACGGTGCTGGTCCCGACCGGGAATGAACTGCA
>DATNFQ010000170.1:0-3295 GCA_035606295.1 Patescibacteria group bacterium | reverse complement strand
GCGCGGTGCTCGAGGACAGCGCGCGTGAATGCCCGCAGCTCCCCGTCCCACGCCGCTTCGTCCCACGGGAACGCACCACGGTTGGCGGGGTCGTTCCCGCCGGTCAGCCCGATCTCGTCGCCGTAGTAGATGCACGGGGCGCCCGGCAGCATCGCCTGCAGCAGGATCGCCATCCGCAGCGCGGCTCGGTCGCCGCCGAGGACGGTGAGCGCGCGAGGCGCGTCGTGGGACGAGAGCAGGTTCAACTGGACGGCGACCACGTCCGGGTCGTAGACGCCAAGCAGCTCGACGAGCCGCCGCCCGAATCCCGGCCCATCGAGCGGATGCAGGTGTTTGCTGTATTCGCGGTGCGAGCCGACGGCGCCCATGTCGAGGCTGTGACTGCCCACATACCCGAGGATCGCCTCAGCCAGCGGGTAGTCCATCAGCGCGTCGAACCGGTCACCGGAGACCCATTCCGGGGCGGTGACCCACACCTCGCCGACCAGGTACGCGTCATCGCGGACCGCCCGGCAGCGCTGACGGAAGGCGGCCCAGAACGCCGGGTCGGCGATCTCGGCGGGGACGTCGAGCCGCCAGCCATCGATCCCGAAGCGCAGCCAGTGCTCAGCCACGGACAGGAGGTACTCGCGGACCTCGGCGTTATCCGTGTTCAACTTCGGGAGGGCAGGTAGCCCCCACCACGCCTGATAGCCGAGCCACGAACCGGATGGCGCGTCACGCGGTGGATACGGCACGAATTCGCGGCGTCCCTCGATGACGTCGAGATCGATATGGAACCAGTCGCGATAGGGCGACGCGGCGCCGTTCTCGAGGATGTGATGGAACGGCCAGAAGCCACGGCCGGTGTGATTGAAGACACCGTCGAGGATCACCCGCATGCCGCGGCCGTGCGCGACATCGAGGAGCTCGCGCAGTGCCTCATTCCCACCGAGGAGCGGGTCGACGCGAAAGTAGTCGTACGTGTGGTAGCGGTGGTTCGACGCTGACTGGAAGATCGGCGTCAAGTAGATCGCGCTGACCCCGAGGTCCTGCAGGTAGTCGAGCTTCTCGACGATCCCGAGGAGGTCGCCACCCTTGAAGCCATGCACGGTCGGGGGCGTATCCCACGGTTCGAGCACGCCTGGCTTCGGGACCCGAGGAGTCCCCGCGAACCGATCCGGGAAGATCTGATAAAAGACTGCATCCCGCACCCAGGCGGGCGTGTCGACCGTCATGCGGGCGCCCTATGCGGGGCCGGCCCGGTGGAGTCGCGAACGACCAACCGCGTCTCCAGACGGCGATGCTCGACGTTCGTCGCTCCGGGCCGTTCGATGACGGCGACCAGGACGCGCACGGCCTCCTCGCCCTTTCGGTCGATCGGCTGGTGCACGGTCGTGAGGGCCGGATCGACGTACGTGGCGAGATCGATGTCGTCGAAACCGACGACGCTGACGTCGCCCGGGACGTCGAGACCGAGCTCGCGCAAGGCACGCATCGCACCGATGGCGATGACGTCCGACATCGCGAGGATCGCGGTCGGTCGAAGGCCCGCATCCCAGGCCCGTCGCAGGGCCGCTGCACCGCCCTCGATGCTCGCCGGGCCCTCGATGACGTCGTCCTCGCCGATCGCGACGCCGACGGGGTCGAATCCGTCGCGATAACCGCGCAGCCGGCGGGCCGTCACGCCATCAGGATGCTCGTCGCCGGTCGACGGCGGCTCGACGCTGAGCACGAGCACGTCGCGATGGCCAAGCCCCGCGAGATAGGCGGCCGCCTCGCGAGCGCCGGCCGCATCGTCGACCTCGACCGAGCCATGATCCGGGAGCGCCTGCGAGTCGACGAGGACGAGCGGCAGCCCCGCGCGCCGGATGTCCTCGATCTCCGGGTGGTCCGCGCCAAGTCCGACGGCGACCACGCCATCGACGGTCGCCCTGGTCATCGCCCCCACGAGGCTGCCACGGAACGGCGAGATGAAATGGAGCGCGTAACCGTGCTCCTCGGCGACCCGCGCCACGCCGGCACTGAAGGCGCCGAAGAACGGATTCCGGAAGACCACGCTCAGGGCCTGCGGCGTCAGCACCCCGATCGTGCCCGTTCGGCGCTGCGTCAGCATCCGGGCGACCGGGTGCGGCGTGTAGCCGAGACGCAGTGCGACGCTGCGGATCCGCTCCGTGGTCTCGACCGAGAGCCGATCGGGAGCGTTGAACGCGAAGGATACGGCGGTCTTGCTGACGCCGGCCTCGCGGGCGACATCGGCGATGCGGGGTCGCTGGGTCCTCGACTCCACCAGCTTCGACTCCGATGGTGTCCAGGCCGTCGGGTGGGCCAGGATCGTGGGCAAACCGGTTTAGCAAACCGGTTTACGCGACTCTATGGGTGGCCTCGATCAGCGTCAATGACCAAGGGTGGTCCGCACGGAAGGCTCCGCCGATCGGTCGTACCATCGGTCCGCAGTGGCCGATCACCTTGAACCTATGAACGCAGCCGACGAGCCGCCATCCCCGGCCGCGGACGCGTCCCGCCCGCGCATGCCGTTCGGGATCCGGCTGTTCCTCGCCTATGGCGCCCTGATCCTGGTCGGGATCGCCCTCAGCATGCGGACGGTCGTCGACCAGGCGGCAACGATGCCGATCAGTCCGATCGGGGTCGTCGTGATGATCCTGCTCGCCTACACGATCTTCACGATGACGCTCGTCATCCAGCGCAAGCAGGCGGGCTTCGGATTGGCGCTCGTGCTGGCGAGCCTCGTCGTCCCTGGCGTGCTGCTCCTCGCGATGAGTCCCGTGCACCCCGCGACGCCGTTCTTCCTCGCGGCATTCGGCCTGCTCCTGTTCCGCGGCCTGCTTCGTCCCGAGGTCCGCACCTATCTGTCGGAGGCGTGAAGGGCGGACGTCTCGCGCTCGACACGTGAACCGATCGGGCCGGGTACCCTCTGCGGGCACGCGGCCCACGTTGCCGCCGGGTCCCATCACACCCGGCGACCCTTCGACCGCATAGAGGCGACACCCAGTGAGCAAGGAATCCCGCCGGCGTCAGCGCACGGCCGGCCAGACGTCGGGGAGTGTCCCCGGCGCGAATGATCGACGGCAGACGGCCGGGTCGGCGAGCGCGTCGGCCGCGGCGGCGACCGCACACCCCGCAGGGGCGGGAAGCGAGCGTCGACGATCGAGCAGTCCGACGGGCACGCAACGCGCCGGTCGCCGAGCCCGTTCGCGACCGGCGGTCCGCCAGTCGTTCCTGCAGCGCTACCGGCGTTGGCTGTTGGCTGCCGCCGTGGTAGCGGTCGTTGCCGTCGTCGGCGCGGGCGTGTTCG
>DATNFQ010000169.1:0-3950 GCA_035606295.1 Patescibacteria group bacterium | reverse complement strand
GAGGTGAAGGCGGGGCTGCAGGGCTAGCCCGCGCCGAGCTCCTCGGCGATGGTCCTTGCCCAGAGCTCGTGCGAGAGCAGTTCAGCCACGACGGAGGCGACGATCCCACGCTCGAACGGTCCTTCGGATCGTGGCAGCTCGATCGTGAGCGCCGCGCCATCGATCGGCGAACCGACGACGACCGTCTCCCCGCCACGCCGCCGGATCGTATCGACGACTTCTGCGTCGGCCGCGGAGCCACTGAACAACAGGGCTCGGTGGCCGGGAAGCGCGAGATACACCGCCGTATGAAGCCAGTCCGCCGTGTCATGCGGCACCGCGGGCTGCCGCGGCGCCTCGCGGAGCATCAGGGCGGCCTGGTGCACGAGCGCTGAATCGGCGTCGTCGCCGAGCACGTCGACCGCCATCCGGCCCTCGAACAGATCGACCGCCGCGGGGAGCCACGCCCCGGCGCCACCCATCACGCTCTCCAGTCGCGCGAGGGCCGGCCGTAACGATCCGACTGCCCAGTCCGGGTCAGCCCAGCGGCGAAGGAGCATCGCGCAGACCCCGAGCGTGGCGCGGAACGTGCGCGTCGCGATCCCGGCTCCCTCGGCTCCGGCGAGCAGGGGCAGCACGTGATCGGCATCGCGAGCGAGTGCTGACGCGGGATCGTTCGTCACGGCGAAAACCCGGCCCCCGCCGGCCCGGTACCGGGCGGCTGCATCGACCGTTTCACTCGTCCGCCCCGATGCCGAGATGGCGACGAGGACCTGCCCGTCCGCGGGTGGCGTCGGCGCGGCAGACGAGGCGAGCTCCGACCACGCCGGGATCCCCAGGCGACGAGCCTCGGATGACGCCGTCAGCGCCGCGTACCGGGAACTGCCGAGACCGGTGAACGCGACGCCCGCCGGCCGATCGCCGATCCTCGAGAGCGGGCCGTCGGCGGCGGCATACCCGTCGAGCAACGCGCCCAACGCCTCCGGCCCGCCGGCGGTGTCGTCACGAAGCTGCTCGACGCGATCGCTTGTCATGCGACCGCCCGCTCCTCGAACAAGGCTCGCATCCCTTCGACCGGCGCGTACATCCACGCCGGAAGATACGTGGCTGCGTAGACGAACTCGTACAGCTCCTTGTCGACCTCGAAGGCATGGAGCAGGTCGGGGTCGATGTCGGCCCAGACACGCCGCTCGAGCAGCCCGGCCCGATACGACTCCAGGAACCGCTCGCGTCCTCTCGTGATCCAACCGTCCAGATCGAGGCCGACGTGCGTCAGCGGCCCGCCGTTGGCGGCTTCGGCTCGGCGGCCGGCACTCCGGGCGACATGGTCGAGGGATCGGAGCATCGACGCGACATCCCGCAGCGCTGGGCGATGCGCCCGCCGGGACTCGGGAGGGCTGAGCGGCTCGCCCTCGAAGTCGACGATCCGGAACCCGTCCTGGGCGATCAGCACCTGACCCAGGTGGTAGTCACCGTGGGCGCGGATGACCTCGGGTGCCGTCGGCAGCGCGTCGATCACGCTGATCGACTCGGCGATCCGCGATGCGAGCTCGCGTAGCAACGCGGCTGCTTCGCCGGTCGCCACATCGAGGGCAGCGCCAAGATGCCGATGCGCCGCGACGGCCCATTCGCGAACCTCGTCCCGCGTCGCCTCGCGGGGTGCCATCTCGCGGATCCCATGCGCGTCCTGGACCGCGGCGTGCAGCCCGGCGGTCAGCGTGCCGAGGTCCGCCACGATCTCGGTGGCGTACTCGAGACTCACCTCGCCTGGCGACGTCAGCCAGGCGACGAGCATGCCGGCGATCGACTCGAAGGCGTCGGCACCGTCGGCGACGAACTCCTCGAGCATCGCGATGGTCGTCGGATCGCCGCGCTGGGTGACGACCTCCGCATAGCCACACAGCCGGGGCACCGCCGGGAACTCGGCCTCCTCGCTGAGGAAGGCCGTCATCTCCAGGTCCGGGTTGAGTCCCGGCTGGAGCCGGCGATACGCCTTGAGCAACAGGGTGTCGCCGATGACCACCGAGGTGTGCGACTGGTCGGCGCCGAGGTCGCGTTCCGCGCCCGCGGCCGCGAGGGCGAGGTCCGAGAGCGCACGAGCGGGGCGGCAGACGAGCGCCGCTGTCGGCGGCACCTTCGGATCCGGGCGCGCGGGCAGCGACGGGACGGTCTTGCCTTCCGCCATGGCGACCGCGAGGGCGCCCCAGGCACCGTCGCCTGGGATGGCCACGCGCAACGGCGCGGCGGTCAACGCCAGGGTGTAGACCTGCCGGGACCTGTCGTCGAGCGTGATGCTCGTCAGGGCGAACACATGCGGGGCGACCTCGTCGATGACGAACGCCTCATCGAGCTCGATGCCGCTGATGGCCGGGCCCTTCGCGCCGAACCAGCGCGCCTCGGCGATGGCCTGGAGATCAAGCGCCGAGATCGCTGCGGCGACCTCGGCGCGCGTCGGAGCGGCGACCTCAGGTCCCCGAATTGATCATCACGTGCTTGACGAACGTGTAGTCCTCGAGGGCGTACTTGCTGCCGTCCTTGCCCCAGCCGGTCTGCTTGACGCCACCGTGCGGGGTCTCGGACGTCAGCGTGAAGTGCTCATTGATCCAGACGTGCCCGAACTCGAGGTACTTGGCCACGCGCATCGCCTTGCCGATATCGGTCGTGAAGACCGACGAGGCCAGGCCGTACGGCGTGTCGTTGGCCCACGCAAGCGCGGTCTCCTCGTCGGAGAACCGCTGGACCGTGACGACCGGGCCGAAGATCTCGCCCTGGATGATCTCGGACTTCTGGTCCGGACCGGCGATGACGGTCGGCTCGTAGTAGGCACCGGCGCGATCGGGGCGATTGCCGCCGACGACGATCTCGGCGCCGTCGCGCGCCCGGTCGACCATGCCCTGCACCTTGTCGGCCTGGGCCTGCGCGATGAGCGAGCCCATCTCGATGTGGTCGCCATCGGCCGGATCGCCCCACTTGATGGTCCGGACCTGGTCGGCGAGGGCGGAGACGAACTCGTCGTAGACACCTGGCCCTGCCAGCACACGGGTCGCGGCCGTGCAGTCCTGACCGCTGTTCCAGTACCCCGCGAAGCGCAGGGTCTCGGCCGCGAGCTGGATGTCGGCATCGTCGAAGACGATGATCGGCGCCTTGCCACCGAGCTCCAGGTGCAGCCGCTTGAGGGTGTCGGAGGCGATCTTCGCGACGTGCTTGCCGGTGACCGTGTCGCCGGTGATCGCCACCATCCGCACCTTCGGATGACCGACCAACGCGTCGCCGATGTCACCACCGGATCCCGACAGGACGTTGACGACGCCTGGCGGCAGGATCTCCGAGAGGATCTCGGCGAAGGCAAGCGCCGTGAGTGGCGTTCGCGCTGACGGCTTGAGCACGACCGTGTTGCCGGTCGCGAGCGCCGGGCCGAGCTTCCAGGTCGCCATGTAGAGCGGGTAGTTCCACGGCGCGATCGAGGCGACGACCCCGATCGGGTCGCGCCGGATGATCGAGGTATGGCCCGCCATGAACTCGTTGGCGGCAAGGCCATCCATGACGCGCGCGGCACCGGCGAAGAAGCGGAAGAGGTCGACCGAGGTCGTCATCTCGTCGATCGCCGCCCCGACCGGCTTTCCGGCATTCGCGCTCTCGAGTCGACCGAGCTCGTCGGCCTTGGCCTCGAGCGCATCGGCGATCTTGAGGAGCAGCAGCGAGCGGTCCTGAGGCGTCGTCTTCTTCCAGCTCTCGAACGCCGTCTCGGCGGCATTGACGGCGCGATCGACGTCCTCCTGCGAGCTCGCGGGAACGTTGGCGATGACCTGGTCATTTGCCGGGTTGACGACCTCGGCGGTCCGCCCGTCGGCCGCGTCGACGAAGTCACCGCCGATGAACTGCTGGTACGTCTTGGTTCGTTCGAGCGTCTCGGTCACGGGGGTGCCTCCTGGGCGGTGACGGGTCGAGTCGGAAAGTGTCGTCATCCTAGC
>DATNFQ010000168.1:0-2569 GCA_035606295.1 Patescibacteria group bacterium | reverse complement strand
CGCAGGTGTCGGGCTTGAGGTCGGCGCAGGTGTCGGGCTTGGCGTCGAGGCAGGTGTCGGCGACGGTGTCGGATCCAGGGTCGGTGTCGTATCCGGCGTCGGCGTCGCCGTCGGATCAGGCGTGGGCGTGGGGTCAGCTGTCGGCGTGGGCGTCGGAGGCGGAGTCGGCGTCGGGGTTGGCGTGGGCGTCGGCGTGGGGATCGGTGTCGGTGTCAGGGTCGGCGGGATGCCCTTTCCGCTGAACATCCAATCGGTGAAATCGATGCTCTCGCCGAGCTCGGTCGCCGGCCCGGACACGAACGCCGTGCCGTAGGCACGGTTCAGGACCCAGGTCTGCCATGCGTCGTCGCCGGTGGCGATCCAGCCCGCTCGGTCATACAGGAACCGCCCAGCCCGGAACAGCGCTCGATCGCTCCAGTTCCAGCTGTCGTATCCGGCCCGCGACAGCATGTATGCCTGAGCGACGGCGCCCTGCATCGCCTCCCACGGGTAGTTCGTGTAGATCGGCGGCCAAACGAACGCGCCACCGCGCCGCATGTCGTCCGGGAGCGCGCCGCCGACGTCCTGACCACCCAGCATGCATCCCGTCGGGTTGATCCCGACCGGTGCCACTGGGTCGCACTGCCACCAGAGGTCGCCGTACTTGAATCAGGCGTACACGGAACGTTCACCGAGCCAGCCCCGGAACACCAGCGCGGATCGGGCGAGCTCCGCTTCGTCGCCGAGGTACTCGGCCACAGCGATGCGCGACGCGCCGGCTTCGGTTCCCCAGTTGTTCGGGCGCTGCTCGTGGGTCGACTGAAGGGTCTTCGTGTCGAGGACTTCGGTCAGGGTGGTGCGCAGCCACGGCCGGAAGACGCCCGTATCGAACGCGGCGTCGTACGTCGGCAGGTCGATCAGATTCGCGGCCAGGACCCAGCCGGCCAGGTTGCGACCCAGCGCAAGTGTCCGGCCTCCAGCTTCCGTCCCGACGGCGAGACCGATCGCGGTTCGCACTGCGCCTCGATACGTCTCGTCCCTGGTCCGGGCGAAGACCAAGGCCTTGGCGAAGGCGAGCACATCCGAGTCGTCGTCCTGATTCGAGATCAGTGGCGCCGTGATGGACATGTTCGCCTTGGTCAGCAGGCGGGTCCACGCGGCTCCCGAGGTGGGCAACGACGCGAGTTCGCTCGGCGACATCCAGATGTAGGCGGGTGCAGCGATCGCAGGACGTCCTGCCACAGGGCCGATGGCGAGGAGCCCGATGGCGACGATCAGGCCGACGGTCAGTCGGACGCGATCTCGGGCGAAGGGCCGCGGCGAGCGTGCGCGGTCACGGACATGCCAACGCGGATCCGAGCCCGCGGGTCGGAGTGGGACAGCTCACCCCTTCCGTCGACACGCGGTCCCCCAACCTGTGGGCGTGCTTGGGCACGCCTAAGCCCCTCGATGGCAACGTCATCCGGAGCCCGCGCGTCGGCGCGTGTACCGTACTCCTCCGGGTGTCTCGTCGTGTCGTCGTTCGGACACGTAGGTTTTGAACGACGCCGAGTCAGCTCGAGCGGTTCGAAGGTGGGCGATGCGTCCGCGTCGATCGGTTGATCCGGCCGGCGGTCCGGGCGCCCGGGCGTTTCGGCGGTCGCGGCGCGTCGTTGCGCTCGTCGCGTACCCAGTCGCCACTCTTGCCGCCGCTCTTCGCGATCAGCCGGACTCCGCCGATCGACACGTCGCGCTCGACACCCTTGACCATGTCGTAGACGGTCAGCGCTGCGACGGACACAGCGGTCATCGCCTCCATCTCGACCCCGGTCTGGGCCGTCGTGGCGGCTTCGGCACGGATCCGGAGGCTGCTCGTCGGACGGTCCGGGGTGATGGTCACCTTCAGATCGGTCAGTGGGAGCGGATGGCAGAGCGGGATCAGCTCGCTGGTCCGTTTGCCGCCCATCACACCGGCGAGCTCGGCGACGCCCAGGACGTCGCCCTTCGGGCCGCCCCCGTCGATGACGAGGCTCAGCGTCTCATCGGACATCGACACGAAGGCCTCCGCGACGGCGCGACGGGCCGTAACGGGCTTGTCGGACACGTCGACCATCCGCGGGCGTCCGGTCCGGTCGACATGGGTCAGGCGACGCCGTTCGGCGCGCGGGGCAGGGTTGCGGCTCGTCTTGGGGTCCATCAGGCGTCGAGGATACCGGTCACGCCCGGTCCAGCCACCAGAGCTCGACCTCGGCGCCCGACGCCAACGTGTCGTGTTCCTCGGGGATGACGGCGAGGGCATCGGCGGTCGCGAGCGCCGACATCACGTGGCTCCCCTGCCCTCGTGCACCGCCGGCCAGGTGCGCCGCGACGCGGCCGCGATCGTCGCGCCGTGGCGTGCCGCGGTCGTCGCGATCGACGAAGACACGGACAAAGCCGCGCCGGCCACTCGACTTCGACACGTCGTCGGCCAGCACGGCTCGATCGACCGGTCGATAGAGGGCGGCGTCGTGGAAGCCGCCCAGGCGCCGAAGCGCCGGCCGGACGAACAGCTCGAACGTCACGAACGTCGAGACCGGATTGCCCGGGAGACCGAAGAGCAACGTCGGGGGAC
>DATNFQ010000167.1:0-3743 GCA_035606295.1 Patescibacteria group bacterium | reverse complement strand
CTTCGCGAGAAGGTCGAGCAGGCCGGCATGCCCGAGGAGATCAAGACCAGGGCGATCAAGGAGATCGACCGGATGGCCCGGATCCCGTCGGCCAGCCCGGAGGTCGGGGTCATCCGGACCTACGTCGATTGGCTGATCGGCCTGCCGTGGAACACGTCGACCGAGGACCTCCTCGACATCAAGGAGGCGGCCAAGATCCTCGACGAGGACCACTACGGCCTCGAGAAGATCAAGGAGCGCATCCTCGAGTACCTCGCGGTCCGCTCGCTCGCCGACCAGATCCGCAGCCCGATCCTCGCCTTCGTCGGCCCGCCCGGCGTCGGCAAGACGTCGCTCGGCAAGAGCGTCGCCCGGGCGATGGGCCGCAAGTTCGTCCGGATGAGCCTCGGCGGCATCCGCGACGAGGCCGAGATCCGGGGCCACCGCCGGACGTACATCGGCGCGCTGCCCGGCCGGATCATCCAGTCGATCAAGACGGCCGGCTCGAACAACCCGGTCTTCATGCTCGACGAGGTCGACAAGATCGGGATGGACTTCCGGGGCGACCCGTCGTCGGCCCTCCTCGAGGTCCTCGACCCCGAGCAGAACAACACGTTCCAGGACAACTACCTGGAGGTGCCGTTCGACCTGAGCAAGGTGCTGTTCATCGCGACCGGCAACCTGCTCGACCCCATCCCGGCTCCGCTCCGCGACCGGATGGAGATCATCCAGCTGCCCGGCTACACCGAGACCGAGAAGATCGAGATCGGCAAGCGCTTCCTCATCCCCAAGCAGATGACGAACCACGGGCTGTCGGCGAAGACGATCGAGATCACCGACGGCGCGATGACCGAGCTCGTCCGCTCGTACACGCACGAGGCGGGCGTCCGGAACCTCGAGCGCGAGATCGCCAACGTCATGCGCAAGGTCGCCCGGCAGGTCGCCGAGGGCCGCAAGCGCAAGACGGTCGTTGACGAGAAGAAGCTCGCCGAGTTCCTCGGCCCGCAGCGGTTCGAATACGGCGAGCTCGAGGCGGAGGACCAGATCGGTTCTGCGACCGGGCTGGTCGTGACCGAGGTCGGTGGCGACGTCGTCGCGATCGAGGTCACCCGCATGGAGGGCAAGGAGGACTTCATCCTCACCGGTCAACTCGGCGAGGTCATGCGCGAGAGCGCACGGGCCGGCCTGTCGTGGACGCGGGCACATGCTCGCGAGCTCGGCGTCGACCGGGAGATCTTCGAGAAGAACACCCTGCATATCCACGTCCCTGCGGGAGCCATCCCCAAGGACGGTCCGTCGGCGGGCATCACGATGGCCACCGCGGTGGTAAGCGCGCTCACCGGCATCCCCGTCCGCAAGGACGTCGCGATGACGGGTGAGATCACCCTGCGCGGCCGGGTGCTGCCGATCGGTGGGCTGAAGAGCAAGATCCTCGCCGCTCACCTGTCGGGGGCGAAGACCGTGATCATCCCGAGGAAGAACGAGAAGGACTTGCGCGATATCCCCGAAGAGATCCGCAAGTCCACCAAGATCGTCCTCGTCGACACGATGGACCAGGTCCTCGAGGCCGCCCTTCGGCGCAAGCCGAAGGCCCTCGAGACCGAGCCACCGAAGGTCGTCAAGGGCGGCGATCCGGTCGAGCCCGAGCCCGAGACCCGCGTTCGCCGGACCAACTTCCCACCCACGGACCAGCCCCCCGTCGTGGTCGAGAGCCACTGATCATGGGTTCGCTGCCAGAACGCCGACGCGGGCGACGTCGCCTGCGGTGCTCGCTCACGCACTCGGAAGTGCGCGCGCTCCGCTCCTCGGGCGACGTCATCGCCACGAACGCCCTGGCAGCGAAATCGCAGATCGCGGCGCCAAGGCAGTAGGGCGCTGCCGTGGAGTTCCAGGATTACTACGCGGTCCTCGGGGTCCCGAGGACCGCTTCACAAGCCGACATCAAGAAGGCGTTCAGGAAGGCGGCTCGCCAGCACCACCCCGACACGAACAAGGGTGACGCCGAGGCTGAGCAGAAGTTCAAGGCCGTGAACGAGGCCAACGCGGTGCTATCCGATCCGGACAAGCGCACCTTGTACGACCGGCTCGGCAAGGACTGGGAGGCCTACGCCCGCGCGGGCGCAACGGCCGGTGCCGGCGCCTCAGCTGGAGGCGCGCGCGGCGCGGCTGGCAACCCCTTCGCCGGGTTCTCCGGGTTCGGCGGGCCGGGCGGCAACGTTCGCTACGAGTTCCACACGTCCGGCGACACCGATTTCAGTGACTTCTTCCAGGCCTTCTTCGGTGGCGCGTCCGAGCCGATGCGAGATACGGGACCGGGTCGCGGCCGGCGGCCGACCGGGGGCCCGACGTTCGAGGACATCCTCGCCGGGATGGGCCTCGACGCGAACGGTGGGCCGACCACCGGCTCGTCACGCCAGACCGCCGCTGCACCCAAGGCGACGGCCGAGGCAGTCGCCGAGGTCACCCTGGACGAGGCGTATCACGGCACGACCCGCCTGGTCGAGGTGGATGGCAAGCGGCTGGAGGTCAAGATCCCGAAGGGCGCCGATACCGGCACGCGCATCCGCTTCACGGGCAAGGCTCCCGGTGGTGGCGACCTCTATGTCGTCGTCCGCCAGGAGAAGGACCGAACCTTCACGCGCCGCGGCGCCGACCTCGAACGCGAGCTCCCACTGACGCTGAAGGAGGCGCTCCTGGGCGGTGCCGTCCACGTCGGCACGCCGAAGGGTCGCGTCCTGCTCACGATCCCGGCGGGCACCCAGCCGGGCCGCACATTCCGATTGAGCGGCCAGGGCATGCCCCGGTTCAAGGCCGACGGCCACGGTGACCTCTACGTCAAAGCGAAGGTCGTCCTGCCCGCCGACCTGTCCGCCGACGCCAAGGCGGCTGCGGATCGGTTCCTTTCCCTTGTCGACCAACCAGACCCCCGCGCTTAACGAGACTCGACATGCAACTCGATCGATTCACCCAAAAGGCCCAGGAGGCCATCGTCGCGGCGCAGGAGACCGCCCAACGGCTCCAGAGTCCGATCCTCGACGCCGAGCATCTGCTCAGCGCACTCATCGAGCCCGACGACGGCATCCCCGCCGAGACGCTGCGCCGACTCGGTGTCGATCTGCCCGCGTTCCGCGGCGAGCTCGCCGCTGAGCTCGCGAAGCGCGCCCGCGTCCAGGGCGGCTCGCTGTCACTCGATCCTCGCGCGAAAGCGTCGATCGAGCGTGCCGAGGCCGAGGCACGCCGTCTCGGCGATGAGTACGTGTCGACCGAACACCTCCTGCTCGGCGTATCCGAGGCGGGCGGCGAGGCACAAGCGCTGTTGGAGCGCCATGCCGCCGGCAAGGAAGCGATCCTCCAGGCACTCCAGAGTGTCCGGGGCGGGCAGCGCGTCACATCGCCCAATCCAGAGGGCACCTATGCCGCCCTCGAGAAGTACGGCCGCGACCTCACGACCGAGGCCCGTGCCGGCAAGCTCGACCCGGTCATCGGTCGGGACGAGGAGATCCGCCGGGTCGTCCAGGTCCTGAGCCGGCGGACCAAGAACAACCCGGTGCTCATCGGCGACCCCGGCGTCGGCAAGACAGCCATCGCTGAGGGGCTTGCGCAGCGCATCGTGCGCGGTGACGTCCCGGAGGGCCTGAAGAACAAGCGCGTCGTGGCGCTCGACCTCGGTGCGCTCATCGCCGGGGCGAAGTTCCGTGGCGAGTTCGAGGAGCGGCTCAAGGCGGTCTTGAAGGACGTGACCGAGTCGCAGGGCCGGATCATCC
>DATNFQ010000166.1:0-2338 GCA_035606295.1 Patescibacteria group bacterium | reverse complement strand
GGGGGGGGGGGGGGGGGGGGGGGGTGAGGTGTCCACGCTGACGTTGACCGAGTCGCTCAGGTCCGACGATGCCTTCCGGAACTCGCGGATGCTCTTGCCGATCGACGCTCCGACCTCGGGCAGCTTGCCCGGGCCGAGGATCAGCAACGCGATGACCAGGATGATGATGAGTTCGGGAGCCCCGATGTTCGGCATGTCAGATCCCTCTGTTCATGGGCGGCGGCTAGGTTAGCACAGGGAGCCGCCGAGCCCAGTCGGCGGCAGCCCTCGCAACGGCCTCGCCGGGATCGCGATCCGGGTCGTCAGTGATCGCACCGGCGATACCGCGGGAGACGTTGACCAGCAGTCCTCCGCCAGGGTGGCCCCACCCCGGCGGGGTATTCGCAGGGCCGTGGTCCAGCACGGGCTCGATGGCTCCGCCCTGGGCACCCACTCCGGGCACGAGGAATGGCAGACCCGGGGCTACGCGACGGATCGTGGCGAGCTCCTCGGGTGCGGTCGCGCCGACGACCAAGCCGACCGTCCCGCCCGGCCCCCATCGCGTCGCGAGTCGCGCGACCCGCTCGTGCAGCGGTTCCGAAGCGTCGCCAGTGGCCGCGTCCCCGGCGCGGTCGCCACCGGTCAGGACGCGCAGATCCTGCACCTCGCCGGCCCCGGGATTCGACGTTCGACACAACACGTATGCGAAGCGATCCTCGCGCTCGAGCAGTGGCCGGATCGCCTCCTGCCCGAGATATGGGCTCACCGTGACGGCGTCGGCACCGAGCACGTCGAACAGAGCGACCGCTTGGCGGGCGGCCGTCGAGCCGATATCGCCTCGCTTCGCATCGGCGATGACCGGGATGTCGGCCGGGATCGTCGCCCTGAGACGCTCGAGAGCCGCGATGCCGGCCGATCCGAACGCCTCGAAGAAGGCCAGGTTCGGTTTGACGGCTGCCGCGAATGGCAGCGCCGCCTCGAGCACCAGTTCGGCGAACCGCTCCAACCCCGCGACACCCTTCGCGAACCGATCGGGGATCGTGGCCGGATCCGGGTCGAGACCCAGACAGAGCACGGTCCCCGCGGCGCGCGACCGCGCGCCCAGACGCTCGAGGTAGGTCGCGGTCACAGCCCTGGTCGTTCTAGGGCGAGGGACTGGCCGAGGCCGGTGTCGACGCACCGCCCGAGGACTCAGCGGCCGGCAGCAGCGCGGGCGGGATGTACCAATCGGGGCGGGATCCCGGATCGAGCCCGGATACCTCGGTGAGGTTCATGGTCTCAGCCACAGTCCAGGCCGGTCCGTTCCCTTCGAGCTTGGCCAGTCGCAGGTCCACGGTCTGCCCTTCGATATGCAGGAAGGCGATGGCGTCTCCCGCCGGCGACCAGGACGGACCCCACGACGTGTCGTCGTTGGTGATGCGAAGGAGCTCGTTCCCGTTGCTCGCGTTGAGGATCACGACATCGGTCCCGAGCGCGTTGGTTCGCGTCGCCGCGATGAAGCGTCCGTCGGGCGAGTACGACGGCTGCATGTAGCCGCGGGTCGTGAGGGCTCGAGCGGCCTTCGTCTTGGGGTCGTAGCGCATGATCACCGCCGCCCCCTTGGCACCATCGCGATCGTTCATCGTGTACAGCAGCTGCTTGCCATCCGGCCGCCACTCGGGGTCCTGGTGTCCCAGGACACCGACCTCGGGCACGCCGGCCCGGGTCAGGCGGTCGCGTGCGAGATCGAAGAACTGCAGGACGACATTCGAGTTGTCGGGATCCGGGGCATCGGTGACGAGTGCGACGGTCTTGCCATCGGGCGACACCGTCGGCTGGCGGATCCAGGCCGACCACCGGTTCGACCCGCTGCGGACCTGACCACTGAGCAGACGCTGCGGTTGACCCGACCCATCCGCCTTGACGCGGAACAGCTCGTTGAGGTCGATGTCGTACCAGGTCGGCGTCCCGCGGCGCGGCCACTTCCCACGCGTCGGCGTGTCGTGGATGTAGTAGACCCAGTTGCCGTCAGGCGAGAAGGACGGCATCGATGCCCCGCCCCCGTTCGTCAGCTGCGTCGCTCCTGCGTCGGACTGGACCCAGATGTTGCCGGCCTTGGCGTACACGATCTTGCCGACGAACTGCGCTTCCTTGGGAACGACGATCACGTTCGACGGGGCGGGTGTCAGCTCCGGGCCCGCGATGGCGCCTCCGCCGTTGCCGCCATTCCCGCCGTTCCCACTGCCCAGGAACGGGAGGTTGTAGTCGAAGAGGTTGATCGTGACGACTGCGATCAGGATCAGCCCGACGACCGACGCGATCGGCCCGACCAATGAGCCGACCGGACCGATGCCGTACGGGTCGCGGGCCTTCTCCGACG
>DATNFQ010000165.1:0-11889 GCA_035606295.1 Patescibacteria group bacterium | reverse complement strand
CGGATCCCGGACCGCGAGCGCTTCGAGCTGCGGTCCCGTGCCCTCGTAGTGCCCGACGTAGCGGACCGTCGGATCGCCGAATACCGGCCGCTCGGCGATCGCTTCCCAGGCAGCGACCTCCTGCGGCGCCTCGAAGTACGTGTCGGTGCGGTCGCCGCCCGGGTCCTGCTTCTGCGGTGAATTGAGCGAGATGAAGCGGGCCGGCACCGATCCGGTGTTGGCGAGTCCGTGGCGCATCCCTGTGGGCATCAGCGTGTAATCCCCGCTCGTCACGCGGAACACGCGCTCGCCGATCAGGAACAGCATCTCCCCTTCGAGGATGTAGAGGGCCTCCTCGTAGCTGTGGACGTGGGGTGCGAGCCAGCCGCCCGGATGCAGGACGATCGCCGAGAGGTCCGTATGGACGGCGCCCTCGGGCCAGCCGATGAACCGCTGGCGAACGAGGCCGCTGGCCGTGGCCGTCGGTGCGGGTGGGGTGTCGGCGAACGACCAATCGAGGTGGCCGACGACGTGCTTCACACGCTCGCCCATCAGTCGTCCCGAAGACCGGCGACGTCGAGCGATCGGCGACCCAGGACGAACCAGATCCCGTGGACCGGCACGGTCCCTCGGTTGTACAGCCGATGCGGGACGGTCGAGTCGATCGAGATCGAATCGCCCGGTCCGAGCTCGTGCTCCTCGAAGCCGATCGTCACGCCGAGGCGCCCGCTCATCACGAACCCCCACTCGTGGCCGCCGTGCCGCTGGAACTCGTGCTCCGGGCTCGAGGCGCCGCCGACCTCGTAGGTGACGTAGAGGAAGTCGATGCCGGGGACGGAGTCGGTCGTGAGTCGCTCCCAGACGACGCCCGAGGCGAGACGGATGACCTTGCGATCGTCGGCATGCTGGACCGGGTGGGCGTTCACGATCGTCGCCGACGTGGGTGGCCGCTCGACCGGCACGACCGTCAGCGGCGGTTCGCCGTTCCGTCCCGCCCGTTCCGCATCGTTGAACAGCAATTCGTCGAGCGAGACATCGAGCTCGTTCGCGATCGCGTACAGCGTGCTGACCGACGGTCGTGCCCGACCCGTTTCGACCTGGGAGATCAGACTCGGCGACAACCCGATGCGGCCGGCGAGATCACGAAGGGAGAGGTGGCGACGCCGCCGCGCGGCTCGCAGGTGATCGCCCATCGCGGAGTAACCCGGGTGCCCGCTGCGGTTGGGTGAACCCTCCACGGCTCCCTCCGCTGGGGCTGGACGTCCCGACGTCCGCTGTGCAACGATGTTGAACAACGTAGAGCGACACTGAAGGCCGTGTCAAGGCAGCGCGACGAGGAGCCCGCGCGCGCCGACGACTGGAGGAAGTGTTCCCGTGACGACCGTCGACATCCCAGCTCCGACCGTCCAGCCGATCGTCGCCAAGGGTCGCCCGATCCCCTCGCCCGGGTCGATGAATGTCGACTGGGAGGAGCGTTGGGACGTTGACCGCCTCCGGTCATATCGCCTGGGGCGGGCTCGCGAGGCCCTCGCTGCCTCGGACCTCGGCGCGATGCTGCTCTTCGATTTCAACAATATCCGCTACGTGACGAGCACCCATATCGGCGAGTGGGCGCGCGACAAGATGACTCGGTACGCGTTCCTCTCCCGAGGTGGTGATCCGCACGTCTGGGACTTCGGGTCGGCGGCGAAGCATCACCGGCTGAACTGCCCATGGCTACGTACGGAGAACATCCACGCCGGGATGATCGGGCTCCGTGGCGCGGTCGCGCCGGATGCAGGTCTGTTCCGCGCGGCTGCCCAGGAGATCGCCCGGATCCTCCGGGCGGAGGGGTCGGCGGACATGCCGCTCGGCGTCGATGTCGTCGAGCCACCGATGGTCGCCGCCCTCGAGGCGGAGGGCCTGACCGTTCGCGACGCGCAGCAGGTGATGCTCGACGCCCGCGAGGTCAAATCGATCGACGAGATCATCCTGCTGAACACGGCCTGCGCCATGGTCGATGGCGCGTACCAGTACATCGCCGAGCACCTCAAGCCGGGGATCCGCGAGAACGAGCTCGTCGCCGACGTCACACATCGGTTGTTCGAGATGGGCTCGGAACACGTCGACAACATCAATGCCGTGTCCGGCGAGCGGTGCAGCCCGCACCCGCACGTGTTCAGCGATCGCCTGATCCGGCCCGGCGACCAGGCGTTCTTCGACATCATCCACACGTTCGTCGGCTACAAGACCTGCTACTACCGGACGTTCACGGTCGGCAGCGCGACGGACGCACAGCGGGACGCGTACAAGCGGGCGCGCGCGTGGATCGATGCATCCATCGAGTTGATGCGACCGGGCGTCGGAACGGACGAGGTCGCGAGTGTCTGGCCCAAAGCCGAGGAGTTCGGCTTCTCGAACGAGATGGAGTGCTTCGGCCTCCAGTTCGGACACAGCGTGGGGCTCTTCCTCCACGAACGGCCGATCATCAGCAGACTCAACTCGATCGACCACCCGGTCGAGATCAAGGAGGGCATGGTCATCGCGCTCGAGACGTATTGCCCGGCCAAGGACGGCTACTCCGCTGCGCGGATCGAGGAAGAGGTCGTCGTCACCGCCGACGGGCCGCGGGTGATCACGCGGTTCCCCAGCGACGAGCTATTCGTCGCCAACGCCTACTGAGGCCCCGATCGATGGCGACCGTTGCCGCCGCCCCCGCGAGCCTCGACCGGGAGACCGGCCTCGCCCTGTACCGGATCATGCAGGAGTGCCGGCTCCTCGAGACGCGGGCGCAGGAGCTGTTCTTCGAGGGGCTGGTCCGGGGCACGACCCATCTCGGCGTCGGGCAGGAGGCGGTCGCCGCCGGGTTCGGCGTGGCGATGCGCCCCGACGACTACACGTTGTGCACGTATCGCGGGCACAACCACAACATCGCGCGCGGTGTCCCGCTCGCGCCGATCCTGGCCGAGTTGTTCGGCCGGGCGACGGGGCTGCTCGGCGGCAAGGGCGGGTCGATGCACCTCACGAGCGTCGACCACGGCGTGCTCGGCTCATACGCGATCGTCGGTGCCCATTTGCCGATCGCGCTCGGGGCCGCGTGGTCGGCGCAGTACCGCAAGTCGGGCCAGGTGGCGGTCTGTTTCTTCGGTGATGGGACCACGAACATCGGCGCGTTCCACGAGGCACTGAACATGGCTGCCGTCTGGAAGGCACCGGTCGTGTTCGTCTGCGAGAACAACCAGTACATGGAATACACGCCGATCGGTGCCGTGACCGCCGTCCCGCGGCCGGCCGCCGACCGTGCCAGCGCCTACGGTCTCGATCCGATCGTCGTCGACGGCAATGACGTGGAGGCCGTCCATGCCGTGGCGGTCGACGCTCTCGCCCGGGCGCGAGCGGGCGAAGGGCCATCCCTCATCGAGGCCGTCACGTATCGCCATGGCGGCCACTCCCGCGCGGACCCCGGCAAGTACCGGCCTGACGACGAGGTCGCGGCGTGGAAGGCACGTGACCCGATCCCGGCATACCGCGCGCGTCTCGAGGCCGCCGGCGTTCCCGCCGCCGAGCTCGACGCGATCGACGAAGCCGCACGTGCCAAGGTCGCCGGCGCCGAGCAGGAGGCACGGGCGGCACCGGAGCCGGGGGCGGACGTCCTCGAGACCCAGGTCTGGGCCGACGGGAGTTCGCGATGGCGGAACTGACCTATCGCGGCGCGATCGCGGCTGGTATCGCCCAGGAGATGGAGCGCGATCCGGCGGTCGTGATGCTCGGCGAGGACATCGGCGCGGCCGGCGGCGTCTTCAAGCTGACGGAAGGCCTGCTTGATCAGTTCGGGCCGGAACGGATCCGCGATACGCCGATCAGCGAACAGGCCATCGTCGGTGCGGCGATGGGTGCTGCGATGACCGGCCTTCGCCCGATCGCCGAGCTGATGTTCAGCGACTTCTTCGCGGTGAGCTGGGACATGGTCGCCAACCAGATCGCCAAGACCCGCTACATGACCGACGGTCAGGTGACGCTGCCGCTCGTCCTTCGCACGGCGAATGGCGCGGGGCTCCGCTTTGGGGCCCAGCACAGCCAATCGATCGAGAACTGGGCCATGGCGATCCCCGGGCTCAAGGTCGTCGCGCCCGCGAACCCGGCCGACATGAAGGGGCTCATGGCGGCGGCCATCCGCGACGACGATCCGGTCATCGTCTGCGAGCACAAGGCGCTCTTCGCCGAGAAGGGCGAGGTGCCCGAGGGTGAGCACGTGGTGCCGCTTGGCCAGGCGGCCGTGCTGCGCGAGGGCTCCGACGTAACACTCGTCGCCCTCGCGGCGATGGTGCCGCCGGCGTTGGCTGCAGCTGAGCGACTCGCGACCGACCATGGTGTCGACGCCGAGGTCATCGACCTCCGCTCGCTCATCCCGCTCGACGCTCAGGCGATCCTTCGCTCGGTCGCCAAGACCAGCCGCCTCTTCACGATCGAGGAGAACCCGCGGGTCGGCGGCTGGGGCGCGGAGATCGTCTCGCTGGTCGCGGACGAGGGCTTCTACAGCCTCGATGCACCCTTGGTGCGCATCACGACGCCGCACATCCCGCTGCCGTCGGCGGCAGCCCTGGAGGATCTCGCCATCCCGTCGGTCGACCGGATCGTCGAGACCGTCACGCGCCGGCTCGACGAGGCGCGCTGAGATCGCGATGACGAGGGTCGGGATCGTCGGTACCGGTCGCATGGGCAGCGCGATCGCCCGGGCGATCCGCTCGGCCGGGTTCGACCTGATGGTCTGGAACAGGACCCGGGCCCCGTGCGACGCGCTCGCGGCGGAGCTCGGGTGCCGGTCGGTCGATACCCCGGCCGAGGTCGCCGCCGCCTGTGACGTGATCATCTCGATGCTCGCCGACACCGAAGCGGTCGACGCGGTCTACGGCGCACCCGACGGGGTCGTCGCCGGGGTGAGGCCCGGCAGTGTGCTCGTCGACAGCTCGACCGTCCCGCCGGCCGTCATCCGTCGCCACGAAACGGCGATCCGGGATCGCCGTGCCGGCGTCATCGACGCGCCGGTGTCCGGCAGCGTCAGCCTGGCCGAGAGTGGGAAGCTCACGCTGATGGTCGGTGGGGAGCTGGGCGACTTCGAGCGGGCACGACCGGTCCTCGAGGCGTACGGCAACCGGCTGTTCCACCTGGGGCCGCTCGGGACCGGGGCGGCGATGAAGCTCGCGGTCAACACGGTGATCTTCGGGCTGAACCAGGCGCTGTCGGAGGGGCTGGTCCTCGCCGAGCGCGCCGGCATCCAGCGCGCCTGGGCGTATGACGTCCTCGCGGCGAGCGCCGTCGGAGCCCCCTATGTCGGCTACAAACGCGCGGCCTTCCTCGAGCCTGACTCGACGCCGGTCGCCTTCGCCGCAGCACTCGCGGCCAAGGACCTGCACCTGATCGGATCGCTCGCCGCGGACGTCGGGATCGAGCTCCCGCAGTCCACCGTCAACCTGGCTGTCATCGAAGCGCTCCTGTCCGCAGGGCAGGGCGAGAGGGACTTCTCAGCGGTCGCGTCATACCTGCGCGATCGCCTGGCGGCAGGGGAGGGCGCGACTGCCTGATCGACGGGGACCGCATGACCGAACGCGACCATCGAACCGACGTCAGATGAGGCCCGAAGGAGGAGAGACGTGAGCAACCGCACGCTGATCAAGGGAGGCATCGTCCTCACCCAGGACGACGAGCTCGGCGAACTCCCGAACGCCGACATCCTCGTCGAGGACGACCGCATCTCGGCGATCGGGCCGAACCTGTCGGCCGAGGGCGCCGAGGTCATCGACGCCGAAGGCGACATCGTCATCCCGGGCTTCATCGACACCCACCGCCACACATGGGAGACGTCGATCCGGACATCCGCTCCGGACTACACGCTAGGCGCCTACTTCGGCGGGATCCTCGACAAGTTCGCGCCGCAATATCGGCCCGACGACGTGTACGCCGGCAACCTGTGGGGGGCGCTCGAGTGCGCCAATGCGGGCATCACGACGCTCGTCGACTGGTCGCACATCATGAACACGCCCGAGCACGCCGACGAGGCGATCCGCGGGCTGCGGGAGTCCGGCATCCGATCGGTCTTCGCCTTCGGCTTCCCCAACACGTCGCTCCAGGACTGGTGGTTCGGCCCCGATTACGCCGGCAGCGTCCTCGAGATCGACGGCGACCTCGCCCGCCGCATTCGAGCGCAGTACTTCAACTCCGACGACGGCCTGATCACGATGGCCCTCGCGACGCGCGGCACGAACTTCTGCCGCGAGGAAGTCGTACGCAACGAATGGGGCCTCGCGAAGGAGCTCGGCCTCAACATCACGGTCCACGTGGCGATGTACCGGTTCGGCTACACGAAGATGCAGCTTTCGAAGCTCAAGGAGCTGGACCTCCTGTTCCCGAACACGACCTACATCCATTCTTCGCACCTGCTCGACGACGAGTGGGCGATGGTCCGCGACTCCGGGAGCAACGTCTCGTACGCGCCCCAGATCGAGCTCCAGATGGGCCACGGCTGGGCGCAGGCGGTGACCGCCCGCGACTACGGGGTCCCGATCGGCCTCTCGTCCGACGTCGCAACGACCGCATCGTCAGATCAGTTCACCCAGATGCACGCGATCTTCGCCTCCGAGCGGGCGCGGCGGTACGAGATCGCCTGGGACGAGAACCTCGAATGGAACGAGCCCGAGAGCAAGCTGATCACCTCTCGGGACGTCCTCGCGATGGCGACGATCGGTGGCGCAAAGGTCGCCGGCATCGCTGACCGGACGGGCTCGCTGACGCCTGGCAAGAAGGCCGACCTCGTCATCATCGATACGAAGGCCGTCAACGTGGCGCCGGTCATCGATCCGGTGGGGGCGGTGGTCTGCGCGGCGGATATCTCGAACGTCCGGACCGTGATGGTCGACGGCCAGATCCTCAAGGACGACTTCCGGCTGAAGGCCGACCTCGCCCAGCCCCGCAAGCTCGTCGAGGAGTCCCGCGACTATCTCGTCTCGAAGTTCGGCGCGCCTGAACCAGGCTGGTTGCCGACCGCCGTCACGGCGTAGGGGCGGGCGGCTGAACGCCCGCTTGAATCGCAGCATGACGATCGGCCTGTGAGCCGCCGATCCAGAGTTGATAGACGCTTGTACCGCGAAGAGGCGGTGTCCGACGGTACGCTGCGGGCGTGATCGTCCGGCTCTTGACGGCCAGGGTCAGTACGGATCGTGCCGGCTCCTTCAACGCGCTCATGCGTGCGCAGCTGCCGATCCTTCGGGAGTACCCGGGGCTCGTGTATGTGAAGCTCGCTCGCCGCATCGATGGCGACGTTGAGGAGGTCGTCCTCTACGAGGAGTGGAAGGACACCGCCTCGCTCTATGGCTGGACAGGTCCGGAGGTCACCCGGCCGCGAATGATGCCGGGCGCTGAGGATCTCGTCTCCGACCTCGACATCAAGCATTACGAGGCGCTCGATATCGACCCGACGACCTTCGAGGAGATCTGAAGGAAGTCAGGGTCCCGGCGCGCGAGCCGATCCCCCAGTGATCGTGGCAGCACGGGACCCGTCGGCGGCAGAGTCCGCCGAGGTGGTGCGTTCGAGCAATGACCCGGAAGTACCAGGGCGCTGGTAGGACCCTGTCGGCCTCACCCACGCGTCTCGTCGCGCTTAGCGGTCGTAATGCGCTCGGGATTGGCACTCATTCGGGGCGCACACCACGCCGACCGCGCGATGGGTGCCGTCCTCGAGATCGAACACGACGATCACGTACGTGAGGCTTCGCGTGGAGGCCGCCGGCGCGACCACGAATCGGTTCGCGAGATCCTCGGTATGGACGTGTGATCGCAGCACCGGCGGATGGCGCGGCTCACGCTGGTCGAGCGCGGTCTCGCCGATGGCGCTCCAGGTCTGGCATCTCATCGGCTCGCACGTCACCGGCGGGCCAACCGGGAAACCGTCGATCACGACGCGGGCAGGAAGCGCCTCCATCGGACGCAGGTCAGTACCCCAGCGAGCGACAGCGCCGAGCGCATCGGTCGCGACCACGCCATAAGCGACGACCGTGGCGGCGATCACCAGCCCCGCCGCCATCGCCAGATGACGGCGGCGGACGCGTCTTCCGATCACTCCGAACGACCACCTGCGCTACCGGCCGGGCGCTCGGATGGTACGCCGCGCGAGGTGAGGCGGGACAGCACCGGAAGGGCCCCTTCAGCCGGTGATGACCCGGCCGGCAGCGTCAAGGAATCGCGACGCCTGGACAGGCCCGCGCATTCCCGGGTAGGCGACGGCGTAACCCGGCTGGGCGACGTCGAACGACAGCGTCTCGCCGTCGAGCAGGTCGAGCTCGAGCTTCGCGATCCGAGCGTCATCGATCCGGCCATAGATGAACTCGGTGTCGTCGGTACCCATCTCGTCCATCGTCGCCGGCTCCTTGTCGGTCTGACCACTGCTCGTCGCGATGATGTGATAGGGCGTGACCGTGTCGAGGACGATCAGGGCGATCGATCGCGGGTCGTCAGCCTTGGCGACGACCACGCACGTGCGGTTCTCGCAGCCCCCGCGGTACAGCTGCTCGGCCGATCCCATGCCGGCGTCGTTGATGGCCGCTTTGATCGCATCGTCGAGCGTCACCGGTCGTGGCGGCGGTGCGCATGCAGTCAGCAGGACGGCCACGAGCACCAGGGCCGCCGAGCTGCTGACCGCGCGGACCACGAAGACGAGGTCGTAGAAGAGCTCGAGCGGAGCGACCCGCTTCCCCTCGGGGACGACGTCTTCCGGACCGTGGCTCTCGGCAGGGGATGCCACGGGCCGAGTCTAGAGCGTCGTTGCTACGTCGGCCGTGGCGAACGAGGAGGGACGCCCCACCTGACCCCGATGCGTTCCGGTGTGCCCTGGATCTCGCGAGCCCGCTTGCTCGGGCGGCTGACGACGAAGGCCACGGCCATCGACGCCGCGAGGGCGCCCAGGATCAGGGGTTGGCGTGCCCATGCGATCACCGCGCCGACCTTCGGCACGGCGATCCACGTTCGTCCGACGACATCGACCTGCTTGGGTTGCCATGGATCGGGCGCTGGATTGTTGTCGCCCTCGAGCACGAAACCCGCGTTTTCGTCGCCACCCACGATCCGATGGAGGACGAGGTGGCCTTCGCCGAATTCCCCCCTCGGCACGCGATACGCGACGGCATCCCCGATGGCGTATGCCGAGGACGAATGCAGGATGATCAGGTCGCCCGACTCGTAGGTCGGCAGCATCGAATCGCCCCGGACGACCAGGTACGCGGCCGGCCCACCGAGGGCCTGCGGTCGTAGCAGAACCATCCACAGCCCAACGATCGTCAGCGAGGCCGCGAGACGTGCCGCTTGCTTGGCTCTCCTGATCATGGCTACGTGTAGGTGATGACGAGCTGCGGGGCCTGGGCGAGCGTTCCGAGGTTCTTCGCCGAGAACGTCGTCGTGCGCGTCGTCGCCGACGCCTCCACATCGTCCCGGAGCATCCACCCGAAGTTCGACGTCCCCCCTGCGAACGCGGCGACGTCGGTCGTGACCGTAGCGCCG
Source organism: Patescibacteria group bacterium (assembly GCA_035606295.1). Taxonomy (GTDB): domain Bacteria; phylum Chloroflexota; class Limnocylindria; order Limnocylindrales; family CSP1-4; genus SPCO01. Next base: position 2,385 of record DATNFQ010000165.1, on the reverse strand, counting down.
ACCACGTAGCCGGCCGCCAGGTTCTGACAGCCGGCCGGTGTACCGACGTTGAATGAACCCGTGCGCGAGCCGGACGCCGGGTTGTTCAGCGTCGTCCCGAAGGGCTGGTTGGTCCAGGTGATGCCGGTCTCGGTCCAGGTCGCGGTCGATCTGAAGATGTCGATGGTCCGGCACGCTGCGGGCAACGCACTCACGTAGATCCTCAACGTGGCGAGGCGGATCGTCGACGACGACGGGATGGTCGGACTGCACTGCGTCAGGTCGAACCGGATGTACATCCGCTGGTTCGCCGCCGCCGCGCTCGAGACGGCGTTCGTCGTGGCTGTGCCGAAGTTCGTGCCCGCGGACGCCTCGCGAACACCGACGTCGGCGACCGCCGTCGTCGAGCTCGGCGTTGCGGTGATCGTGCAGCTTCGGTACGGCGTGATCTGCTGCGACCCGACGCTGAGGCTCGCCGCCGCGCCGACCTGCAAGGTCATCGCGCCAGAGACGGCCAGCAGCCCAGCCACCGTCAGGGCGAGTCGTCGTGAGCCCGTCACGGGCCGATCAGGACGAGGTCGGTGAGCTCACTCGCGGTCACCGCCGGCGTCGTTGACAGCGTGACCGTCACTGAACCACCCCCGGCCGGAACGGTCGCCGCGCCACTCCCCGTCGTGGCGCCGGCCGTGACGCTGACGAGGAGCGTGGCACCGGCGCATCCGGCCGGGATCGACCCGACCGTCACCGATGCCACGTTGGACCCCGACAGGTTCTGCAGCACGCTCAATCCCGTGTTCGTGCAGCGTCCGGTGGAAGCCGACCCGGCCCCCAGGGATGCGCTCGAGAACGAGATCGATGCGGCGAACGCCACGGCCGCACCGACGACGATGCCGACGCCGGCCGCAGAAACGACGGTACGGAGCCAGCGCATGGCCGTCTCCGCACCGGTCGTTGTCCTAGCGGGCGCGCTTATCCGCTGATGACCACGCTGACCCCGGTGATCGAGGCCGCGGAGACTGCCGGCGAGAACGTCGCCGAGAAGCTCGTGCCGCTCGCCGGGGTCGTGCCGGTCGCCTCGCCGAGGGACGCATTCGCCGCCCCGCCGAGGGTGATCTTGTACGGCTTGCTGTAGCAGGTCGACGCTAGGCCCGTCACGGTGACGGTTCCCACCGAATAGCCGGGCAGGGTCGCCGAGTAGCTGCTCGTATACGTGGCGTTCATCGCTGCGGCCTGACACGCTGCGACCGTATTGGTCGCCGCGCCGAGGCTGTCCGTCGTCAGGTTGAGGCTCGCGGCCAGACCGTAGACCAGACCGAACGTGAGGATCGCGGCGAACATCGCCGCCATCAGTCGCTTCATTGGCGGTTTCTCCCTTGTCGCCGCGGTGACGCGCGGCAGGCGCTCCTGACCTCCGCAGGCTCGCCTTGTCGGGGCTTCGCGAAGGGAGCGGCGGAACGACCTCACCTTCCCCCACCGCACGTCAGCACGACCATGACCCGACCGACATGGGCGGGTGGACGGAAGTACCACCCGAATGTCTAGGTGATCCGGGCATCGAGACGGGATCCGGGCCTCTGACCACGAGTGGCAGATCCCGGCGGCCGCATATCGCGCCGCATCAAATGCATCAGCTCTCTCATGCGTCTGGACTGTTAGAGGGCCGACGCGATTCGCGATAGCCCGGGTAGGAGGGCTCCTGATGCGTATCCGAACGTCGGCGCTCGTAGCTACGCTCGTCCTGGTCGCTGGCTGCGCGAGTAGCGGATCGGGCTCGACCTCCGACCCTTCCGGCCCGACCGCATCGATCGCCGCATCGACATCGTCGCCGTCCGCCGCGTCGCCGGGCCGGGATCGCTCGAAGCCTGTCGGGCTCATCGCTATGGGTCATTCCGGCATCACCGGCGAGGGGACAGGCGGCGGAGGCGAACCTGTGCCGGAGAAGTCGTGGGCGACCGGGACGCTGCCCGAGGTGGACAGCGTCTACCTCCGGATGGTCGGCCTCCTCCCAGCGACCGCAGGGAACGTGTTCAACGCGGGTCAGGGCGGCGCCCCAGCCTCCCGCCTCGAGGCGATGACCGAGCGTGCCCTTGCCGCGGTCCCGGTGCCGGCACTCGCCATCATCCAGACGATCGACGCAGACATCCAGTGCGACGGCAACGACGCCGACCGGATGGACGCCTTCGGTGAGAACGTGCGCAAGGCGATCCAACTCGTGGTCGACGCATCACCGAACGGGCGCGTTCTCGTCGTCGGTCAGCTCGGGCGCCCTCGTGCCGCCTTCCTCGAGGAGCTGATCGCCAAGGACCCGAGCCAGCGCGACGCACTCACGGGCACAGGGCCGTGCGACTTCTTCGACCCGTCGGGCGCGCTCGACAAGGACCATATCGCGAACCTGACGGCGATCAT
>DATNFQ010000164.1:0-14248 GCA_035606295.1 Patescibacteria group bacterium | reverse complement strand
CGGCTACACATTCGGCCGTGTCGTCGGGTTCGGGACGAACCGCGTCGGCGGCCGCGCCCGGGTGAAGACCGTCGGCGACCTGCTGCCGATCGCCGTCCGGCATTACATCAACGCGCCCGGGCCCTATGCGGGTGCCGTGTCACCGTGCGATGGGAACACCAACCAGTTCCAGGACCTCGTCGCGACCGCGAACACCGCGTGCCTTGGCAGCGATTCCGACGGATCCTTGCGCTCGACCCCGAACCCGGGATCCGCTTTCAATGCATCCAACCCCGGTGACGATCCCGTCAACCACGGCCCGATCATCGAGCTCGTCGGCGACGGCGCGACGCCTTCGAACGCGGCGAGCTTCCGCGGCTTCGTCGCCCTTGACATCCGCAACTTCCAATACGCCTCACCGCCGTCCAACGTGTTCTACAACGGCGTCACCGCCGGGACCAACGCGAACACGCTGAAGGCGATGGAGGCCGGCTGGGTCGCGACCGGTTACCCGGGTCCCGATTTCCCGCCGGTCACGACGCCGCCCGATCCGAACGATCAGATCGGGATCATCGACGGGAACTCGTCCGGCATCGTGGTCGACGCCATCAACGATCGCTACGACCCAGGCGCCGAGATCCTCGCCGCCGTCTACTCCGGCACCGTGTCGAGCATCCCGGACTTCAGCTACGCGGTCCCGAGCACGGCGACGATCAATACGAATCAGAACCGGAACGGCACGATCACGATGAACGTGACGAAGAACTCGTCGTTCACCGGCGTCGTGTCGACGAGCGCCTTCCCGAACTGGGGTGAGGCGGCCCACCCGTGGGGCTCCACGCTCACGCCGCTCTCCTTCAGCCCGAGCCCGTTGACGCCGAACGGCACCGTTACCTGGACCACCTTCAACACCAATAACGCGCCGCAGGGCGTCTACACAGTCTGGGTACAGGGTCACTCGTCGAGCCCCGTCCTGCTCGACCATTACTACCCCGTCGGGATCTCGATCGGAAGCGTGAACCGCGATTTCTCAACGAGCGGTGGCGCGGCGGTCCTGATCTCGTCGACCGGCGGGACCGGCACGACGAACGCGACGGTCAGCACGCCGAACAACAACGGCACCTACTTCGGCGGTACCGTCGCGCTGAGCATCGAGGGCGGTGCGGACGCGAACGGCGTCTTGCCGACCGGCATCGGCAGCGTCTCGGTCAGCCCATCGTCGATCACCCTCAACAAGGGCACGACCCAAAGCGCCACGATCACGGTGAACGGCGGGACACTCGGGCCGGGCGTGTACGCGCTGACGCTGCGCGTCACCGGCACCAATTCCTCCGGGCAGGCCGTGACCCGGATGCTGCCATTCAACGTGGCCATCGCCACGGCGAGCACCCAGAACGAATACGTCGACATCCTCGGGTTCACGACGTTCCGGATCAGCTCGATGGATGCGAACACCGTCTACGGCTACGCCATCTCTGGCGTGTACGCCGACATGAACGATCCCGCGTTGCGCCGCGGTCAGGTGGCGCGACTCGTGCCCTGGAGCTAGCCGGGCGGGCACGGCACCCAACCCGATCGGAGGCATCCCACCGTGGAGATGGAATACAAGGACCCCAGCAGACGGGGTCGATGGATCGTGGTCATCGGGGTCGCCCTGGCGATCGTCGCCGGTGGCGCCGCGTTCTTCCTGATCAACCAGGCCCAGCAGGAGGCCGGACAAGCCGGTCTACAGAAGGTCGCGGTGGTCGTTGCCGCGCAGACGATCCCAGCCCGCAAGATCATCGAGGCGACGGACGTCACGGTGCGTGAGATCCCGATCGACCAGACGAACGAGCAGGGCATCGCCTCGACGCCGGACAAGGTGATCGGGCGCGTCCCCGCGGTGGCGATCCTGCAGGGCCAGATGGTCCTTACCAACCTCCTCGCCTCCAGCACCGAGGGTGGGCAGTTCACCGTCCTCGGCCCCGAGGAATCGGTGGGCCCCGACTCGCCGGAATGGCGCGCGGTGTCGATGACAGTCCCCGACGATCGAGCCGTCGGTGGCCTGCTGACCCCGAACCAGACCGTGGACGTATTCGTCACCGCGGCCGTCAACGTGTTGACCGACTCCCAGAACGGCATCGGAAAGGACGGCTACTACACCGACAAGTCGACCAAGCTCTCCTATCAGGACATGCTGATCCTCGCGAAGTCCGGCACGTACTACATCCTGAAGGCGCCGCTCGACGTCGCCGAGGAGATCTCACACCTCCAGGCCAGTGGCGCGGCGTCGTTCAGCCTCGCCCTGCGACCGGACACCGACACGCGCCTCGTCGACGCCTCCGCGCTCGGGACGACGACGAACCGCGTGATCATCCGCTACGGGCTACCGATCCCGGTCGCCTTCCCGCCGGTGTCCGGACCGGTGCCGGTCGCGAAGCCGACACCGACTCCGAATCCCTCCGCCGCACCTGGCGCGTCGGCGTCACCGTCCGCCAGCCCGTCCTGACGTTTCGCGCGAATAGCGCGAGATAGCGCCTCGCCGACCCTCGCTTCCATCTCGCGCCGCTGACCCGGCGCGCCTCCGGCCGCCCGGACCGCTTCGGTGGTCCGGGCGGCGTTCTTGTCCCTAGCTCGCTCCTAGCTCGCCGCCGATGCCTCGTCGAACAGCGCGTCGACGGATCGCCGCGTGTCCGCAAGATCCCCGTTCGTGTCGACGACACGTGTCGCCCGCGTGCGCAACCGCTCGACGAGATCACCTTGGGCGTCGACCCGGGCCGCCGCATCGTCCTCGGCATCGCCACGGCCGACAAGGCGCTCGCGCTGGACGGCGGGCTCGCAGCTCACGAGCCACACCTCGTCGCAGAGCTCAGCGAGACCGCCTTCGACGAGCTTGATCGCCTCGATCACGACGGCCCTCGCCCCTGCCCGCTCCGCTCGCTCGATGGCCGCCAGGATGCGCGGCCTGACGGCGGGATGGACGATCGACTCGAGGTCATGCAGCGCCTCCGGATCCTTGAACACGATCCGGCCGAGTGCGCCCCGATCGAGCTCGCCGTTGGCACGGCGAAGATCCTGCCCGAACCGCCGGTAGACGGCCTCGACCTCGGGCGTCTCCGGCGCGAGGACCAGGCGCGCCTCGTGGTCGGCGTCGATCACGCTGACACCCGAACGCTCGCCAAGCCAGCGCGCGACGGTCGACTTCCCGCAGCCGATCGGCCCGGTGATGCCGATCCTGAGGGTCATGGCGCCCGCTCCTCGAGCTCGAGCCAGGCGTCCTCGGCGACGGCCAACGCGCTCGTGACGTCGGCGAGCTCGCTCGTGACACGGCGCAGCTCGACGAAATTCGCGGCGACTGCGGGGTCGCCCATCGCCAGCTCGAGGTGGTTCTTGCGCAGCCCGAGGCGCGTCAGCTCGGCGTCGAGCGCCGTCTTCTGGCGCCGGTACGCGTCCTTCGACAGCTTGGGCTGGCGCGGCCGGCGCAGACTCGCCGCCTTGGCCTGCCCCGGGTCGCCCGGCGACACCGGTGCCGGCCGGGGCGGAGCGGCCGCGCGATCCGTGGTCCGGGCGGACGGTCGGGCGCGCGCGCTCGCTCGCCTCGCGGCCTCCGCCGTCGTGGTCCAGCCGTCGGCGACCGCCGTGCGCCACGCGCGGTACCCGCCGTCGAAGGCCACGGCGAGCCCGTCATCGACCACCCACAGCTTGTCGCAGACGGTCTCGAGCAGCCGCCGGTCGTGCGAGACGACCAGCAACGTCGCCGGCGACTCGCGCATGAACGCCTCGATCGCCTCGCGGGCCGGGATGTCGAGATGGTTGGTGTGCTCGTCGAGCAGCAGCAGGTTGGACGGCTGGATCCCGAGCAGTGCCAGCTCGAGTCGCGAGCGCTCGCCGCCCGACAGCGTCCGGACCTCCTTGAATGCATCGTCGCCGCGGAAGAGGAACCGGGCGAGGTACGAACGCGCCTCGCCGGGTGTCACCGGGATCGTCGACGTCAGCGCATCGATCACGGTCTCGCCGGGGATCGCGGCTCGACGGAGCTGGGCCAGATAGCCGAGCTGCGTCGCGTTACCGAACGTCAGCATCCCATCGAGCGGTGGCAGCTCTCCGGCGATCGTGCGCAGCAACGTCGTCTTGCCGGCGCCGTTCGGGCCGACGATCCCGATCCGCTCGCCGCGCTGTGCCGCGAGGAATGGCGCCTCCGCCACGATCCGCGCTTCGGTCGCCGGACGACCCTCGCCGTCCAGCGCTCCCCTTCCTGGGAGGTAGCCGACCACCAGCTCCTCGGCACGAACGACGATCTCGCCCGACCGCGATGGACCCGGACCCACGAGCGATCCCTGCGGAAGCGTCAGTTTCCGGCCGGCCTTCGGCGCCTCGCGGCGTTCCTCGAGCAGCCGTTCGAGCCGTGCCTCGTGCTCATGCATCTTGCTGAACTTGCGATGGCTCCGGTAGCGCTGGACGAGCTCTCGCTCACGCTCGATCTGCTCGACTTGCGTGTCGGCCTCCTTGGTCGCGCGCGCATCACGCTCCTCACGCTGGCGGCGGTAGGCGCTGTAATCGCCGCGGAACGCCGTGAGGCGACGATCGCGCAGCTCCCAGATCCGCGTGACCGTCGCGTCGAGGAACGCACGGTCGTGCGAGGCGACCAGCAATGACCCGGTCCGCCGACGGAGGTGCTCTTCGAGCCATTCGAGGGCCCCGAGGTCGAGGTGGTTGGTGGGCTCGTCGAGGAGCAGCAGGTCCGGATCCGCGATGACCAGGCGGGCAAGCGCAGCCCGAGTCTGTTCACCTCCGGAAAGCGCTGTCGGCGGCTTCGCCCACTCCTCGCGGGTGAACCCGAGTCCGCTGAGGGCGGCATCCACGCGCTGGTCGAGGGTGTAGCCGCCCAGGACCTCATACCGGTGCTGGATGTCGGCGTACGCCGGCTCGGTCACCCTGCCGGCGCGCTCGAGGTCGGCGAGCTCGGTCGCCATCGCCTCCAGATGCGCCGCGCCCGAGCGCACCGCCGCTCGCAGATCCAGCGAGGCCATGAAGGTCGCGTCGAGATGCGCTTCCTGGGCGAGCAGCCCGATCGACAGGTTCCGCTTGCGGCTGACGGCGCCACGATCCGGTTCGTCGGTCCCGGCGGCGAGGCGGAGCAACGTCGTCTTGCCGGCGCCGTTCGGGCCGACGAGCCCTATCCGGTCGCCCAGGGCGATCGCCGCATCGATCGAATCGAGGATCGTGAAGGTGCCGATCTCGCGGGTCACGCCCGCCAGACGGAGGATCGACATCAGGCCCCCGCCGCGGCTCGTGCTGCCGCGCGCCGAGTGGCGGCAGCCCGTCGCGTGCGCTCGGCACGGGGGGTCGCTGCGCTCCCGTCCTGCCCGCCGGCATCGAGGTCCGTCCACCGCCGCCCTCGCCGTCGCGGTCCACCGGTCATCCCGCGCAGGATGGCCTTGGCTCCCTTCCGGTCGGCCGCTGACAGCCGCTGGCAGAACGAGCAGAAGTGCGTCGAGCGCGCCCCGATGACGATCCGCTTGATCGGGTGGCCGCAGCGCGGGCAGGGTTCGCCCGTGCGCTGATAGACGTCGAGCTGCTCCTGCATCGAGCCGTCGCCGTCGGGCGCGGTGTAGTCGTCGATGGACGAGCCACGCCGCTCCACGGCCTCCGTAAGGATCGTTCGGATCGCGTCGTAGAGCCGCCGTTCATCCGGCGGCCGCAGCGATGCCGCCGAGCGCAGCGGGTGCAGCTTCGACCGCCACAGTGCCTCGTCGGCGTAGATGTTGCCGACCCCAGCGAGGAACGACTGGTCGGTCAGGAGCGGCTTGAGACGGCCCTTGCGACGGCGGATGAGCTTCCGGAAGTCCCGCAGCGTGAAGTCGGGATCGAGCGGCTCGGGGCCGATCGCCGCGAACACGGCCCGACCGCCGATCTCCTCGACGAGCTCACCGCTGACCGGGTCCCGGGAATAGAGCCCGATCTTCCCGAACTTGCGGATGTCGCGGAACCGGACCTCGCGACCATCCTCGAGCTCCAACACGAGCCGGACGTAGGCGTCCTCCGGCCAGTCGGCCGGGACGACGAAGATCTGACCGGTCATCTTGAGGTGGATCGTGAGGGCGGCCTCGCCGGTCAGATCGACCACGACCAGCTTCGCCCGCCGACCGACCGCCTCGACCGTCCGACCCGTCACACCGTCCGCGAAAGCGACGGGATCCTGGGACCGCAACGTGCGGACCCAGTTCGTCCGGGCGCCGACGATCGTCGCCCCGACCAGCTTCGGTCGCAGGTCGCGCGCGACGGTCTCGACCTCGGGTAGCTCGGGCATCGAACGAGTTACGAGGCCAGCGGGGCGACCGGCGCCTCGAGCGGCATCTCGTCGGCCTCGGCCGCGATCTCGTCGGCCCGCGTGAGCGGCGTCATCGACTCCCAGTCGTCGCCGACCTTGACGTCGACCACGAGCGGCACGTCAAGCGGCAGCGCGCCCTCCATCTCACGGCGGACGATCGCGGCGAGCGCGTCCACCTCCTCGCGTGGTGTCTCGAACAGCAGCTCGTCGTGGACCGACAGCAGGAGCCGGGCGCGGAGACCTGCCTCTCGGACCGCTGCCTCGACCCGGATCATCGCGATCTTCTGGATGTCCGCCGCGGTTCCCTGGATCGGCATGTTGATGGCCATCCGCTCGCCGGCGCCGCGGAGGGCCGGGTTGGAGGCACGCAACTCGGGGATCTGCCGCTTCCGCCCGAGCAGCGTCTCCACGAAGCCTTGATCCCGTGCCTGATCCTTGATCGCCATCATGTAGTAGCTGATGCCGCTGTAGGCCGTGAAGTAGCTGTTGATGAAGGCCTGCGCGTCCTGGCGGGAGATGTTGGCGCGCGTCGCGAGGCCGAAGTCGCTCATCCCGTAGGCGAGCCCGAAGTTGACCATCTTGGCCATCGAGCGCTCGCCATGGGTGATCTCCTCGGGCGCCTTGCTCAGGACCCGGGCGGCGGTCTCGCGGTGGATATCGGCGTTCCGCGCGAACGCATCCTTCAGGTGCTCATCGCCGGATACGTGGGCGAGGATGCGGAGCTCGATCTGCGAGTAGTCCGCCCCGAGCAGGACCAAGCCAGGCTCGCCGGCGACGAACGCGCGTCGGATCCGCCGGCCGAGCTCGGTCCGGATCGGGATGTTCTGGAGGTTCGGGTCGGACGACGAGAGCCGGCCGGTCGCCGCGACGGCCTGGTGGAAGGTCGTGTGGAGACGGCCGTCCGATGCGATCAGCGTCGGCAGTGCCTCGACATAGGTCGACCGCAGCTTCGTATAGACGCGCCACTCGAGCAACTTGTCGACCATGGGATGCGCCGGTCGCAGCTCCTCGAGGACGGATGCGTCTGTCGAGTAGCCCGTCTTCGTCTTGCGCCCCTTCGGCAGGTTCAGCTCGAAGAACAGCACCTGTTCGAGCTGCTTGGGGCTGCCGAGGTTGAACTCGTGCCCGACGTCGGCGTAGATCTCCTGTTCCAAGCGCACGATCTCGGTGCTGAACTCCCGGTGCAGGAGCGCGAGTGCCTCCTCGTCGAGCGCGACACCCGTCGCCTCCATCCGCGCCAGGACCGGGATGAGCGGGATCTCGACCTCGCGGAACAGGCGATCGAGCCCGTCGATCTCGGTCAGCCGGCGCTGGAGCGGGTCGCGCACGGCGAGCGCCGACAGGGCCTCGAGGCCGGCCCGTGCCGTCGCCGGCAGCTCGGTGGCCGGTGGCAGGATCTGATCGAGGTGCTCGGCGACGACGTCGGCGATGGTCTGACTGCGCAGCGCCGCGTTCAGGATGTAGGCGGCGATCTGGGTGTCGAACGCGACGGGTGTCGGGTCCATGCCTGGATCCTCGGCGAGGTCGGCCACCAGGACCGGCTTCACCTCGTGCCCGACGAGCGGGATACGAAGCCGTTGGAGCATGTGTCGGAGCGCGTAGGAAGCTTCCTGGCCGTCGGCGGCGACGGCGCGACCATCGGTACCGACGACCGCCAGGGCGAGCGGCGTGCCGCGGCGCGGGCGTGGGTCGTCCTGGACGAGGGCGACACCGACGGCAGGCTGGCTGATCAACCATGACTCGAGGGCGGTGACTCCATCCGTGTCCAGCACCTCGATACGGCCGGGGTCGACGATCGCGGCAGCGAGTGCCGCGGGCAGGTCGTCGGTCGGCTCGAATGGGCGGGGCGTGCCGCTCGAGGCAGGTGACCCAGCGTCGGCAGATGGCGTGACCACGGCGTCGAAGTCGAGCCGGAGCTGGAGCTCCGTGGTGGTCGGCCGGTCGCCGCCGCGTCCCGGACCCCATCCCTCGGGCCGACCCGCTACCCGCGCGGCCGGGACATAGCCGCTCTGCGCCACCGACCGGAGTCGCTCGGTACGTTGTTCGGCGGTCTCGCCGGCCATCGGCGGCAAACGCTCGATGAGGGTCCGGAACTCGTATTCGCGGAACAGCCGGACGACGGTGTCGCGGTCGTAGTCGCCGAGCCGGGCTGCCTCGAGATCGATCTCGATCGGCAGGTCGCGCACGATCGTCGAGAGGTCGCGCCCCATGAACACCTGGTCGCGATGGTCGCGTAGCTTCTCGCGGAGCTTCTCGGGCGTAACGTCGTCGAGTCGATCGAACAACGAATCGAGGTCGCCGAACTCGCGGATGAGCTTGGCCGCCGTCTTCTCGCCTACCCCGGGAACGCCCGGGATGTTGTCGGTCGGGTCGCCCTTGAGCGCCTTGTAGTCGATCATCTGGTCCGGTCGCAGGCCGTAACGCTCGTCGATCTTGGCGACGTCGTACATCACCGTGTTCTCGACGCCCGAGCGGGTGGTCATCAGGCGGACTCGAGGCGTCACCAGCTGGAGCATGTCGAGATCGACCGTGACGATCGTCGTCTCCAGATCGGCGCGATCGTCGAGCTGCTGCGTGATCGTGCCGATCACGTCGTCGGCCTCGTATCCGCCCATCTCGTATACCGGGATCCGCAGCGCCTTGACGACCTCGCGGACCTTCGGGAACTGGTCGCGCAGGTCGTCGGGCATCTTCACCCGCGTCGCTTTGTAGTCGGCGTACTGCTCGTGCCGGAACGTGGGTCCGGGGAGATCGAAGGAGACTGCGAGGTAGTCGGGTTCGAGGTCCTGGATGCCGCGCAGCACGATGCTGGCGAAGCCGAAGACACCGTTGACGAGCTCGCCCTTCGACGTCGTGAGCGGTGGCAGCGCGAAGTATCCGCGGTAGACGAGCCCGTAGCCGTCGAGCAGCATCAGGTGTTCGGTGGGCACGTTCCAAGTGTAGCCGCGGAAGCCGCCTGTCCGGCCGTTCCAGGCAGGCCGGACACCCTGTCTACGACAGCCGGCGGCCGCTCCACCGAAGGGTGAATAGACCGAGCCCGGCGATCAACAGCACGCCGCCCACGACCAGCAGTGCCGAGAAGCCGGTCGTGTCGTCGCGAAGGGCGGAGTCGTTACCGCCCGTGAGGTACGGGGCGACCTCGTCGGGGTTGCCGCCGGTGAAGACCTGGACGTCCGTTGACGCGCTTGCGGCTTCGGTCGAGGTGCCGGGGGCGGCACCGCCGAACACCGTCGAGGCGCTTGGTGCCGCCGCAGCGACCTCCGTCAGCGCACTCGCTGCTGCGCTCGGCAGGGCGGCGCCGAGGGCTGTCCGGTCCGTGCTGGGAACACTCGCCGCCGGTGCAGGCGCGGCCTGCTGGATCGGTGCGGCTTCGTTCGCCGGGGCAGCTCCGCCGCTTCCGCCCATGAGCGACGTCGACGGGATGCTCGCCAAGAGGATCCCGGCGAGGCCGAGCGTGGTCAGGCCGATGGCGAGCGGGCGGCTGAAGCCGTCGCGCGCGGACCCGAAATAGCCGAGGAACCGGCGCCAGCCGCTCTGGTGGAGACGCTGAGCGTCGGCCGGGGTCAGGCGGAAGTCCCGCGGGCGCGGGGGGGTTGCGGTCTCAGGAAGCGTCGTCTGGAGCGCCAGGAGATCGGCCAGGGCATCGGCACACGTCGAGCACGACGCCACCTGTGCCCGCGCGGCCGCCGAGTCCTTCTCGTCGAGGTCGGCAGGGCGTGCTGCCAGCACCGCGACGATCGACAGGTCATGTCGCGCGTGTTCGGCGGGCGCGGTCGTTCGCACTGGATCGGTCATGTCGAAGGTGAGACGGGCTCGGTCGGTGCTCGGTTCCGCATCATCGCACCGCCCGACGGCGTGCTGCGATGTGGCGCAGGCCGAGCATGGTGCCGCCCACGACGAGTGATGCACCCGAAACGATGACGAGCGGATCCGGTCCCGGGGTCGCAACGTTCGCGTTTCGATCCACCGGTGTCGCTACATACGGGGCCGAAGCGGGGTCGCCGACTTCGGGCGAGGCGGCGATGGACGCTCCCCCGGCACCAAGGCCGAAACCGCTGGCGGCGCTGGCGCCGAACCCGACCGTGAGGTTGGCGAGGACCAGACCAGCGATACCAAGACTCATCAGGCCGATCGAAAGCGGTCGCGTGATGCTATCTCGTGCCGATCCGAAGGCGCCGAGGAGACGCTGCCATGCGGTCTGATGACCGGCGGCAGTATCGCCGCGTCGGAGGCGAAGGTCGCGCGGGCGCCGTGGCGTCCATGCGTGTCGGATCGCGACCTGGATGGACAGCAGATCGCGATGGAGCGCGCCGCACGACGGGCAGGTGCGCACTGTCGAAGGGACGGCGCCGCCACCCAGAGCCGCTGCGATCGCGAAGCGGTCGTGGCGCGCGTGCGATGCCACGTCAACCACGGAACAGCTCCATCCGGTCGGCCAGGATGTCGCGCAGCGAGAGTCGGCCACGATGGATCCGCGACTTGACGGTGCCAAGAGAGACCCCGGTCATCTCGGCGATCTCGGCGTAGTCGTACCCCTCGACGTCGTAGAGCACGATCGCAGTCCGCTGGTCGTCGGTGATGTGGGCCATCGCGGCCGCGAGCACGCGACTGCGTTCAGCGTGGACGGCGATCCGCTCGGGATCGACGTCCTCACCGGCCTTCGGTTGCCAGGACTCGTCATCCAGCTCGGGATAGGGCTGCACCGGCCGGCGCTTGCGTGCTCGCTGGGTGTCCATCGCGGCGTTGACGCAGATGCGGTTGAGCCACGACTTCACGCTGCCGCCGCGGAACGATGCGAGGTTCCTGAAGGCGGAGAAGAACGCCTCCTGGACGGCGTCCGCGGCCTGATCGCGGTCCGGGACCATCCGGACGACCAGCGCAAACAACGCGTCCTGGTAGAGCGTGACCAGGTCGTTGAAGGCATCGAGATCGCCCTCACGGGAACGCTCGATGAGGATGAGATCGCGGCGCTGGACGGGGTCGTCGGGGACCGTCGTCGAGCGAAGGTCCTCCTCCACGGTCGGGGGGTCCCTCCGGACGGCGATAGTGGCTGACGTAAGGCCCGGGGAGTCTAGCATCGGTCGCCAGACGCATCGTCAGGTCCGTGGGTTCCGACGGGTGCACCGAGCCCGCTGATATCCGCGACGGAACTCACCGTCCGGCTCCCGGAGGAAAGCCGCGCCGACCCGGTAGGATGTCGCACTGCGCCGAAGTGGCGGAACGGCATACGCGGCGGTCTCAAACACCGCTCCACGCAAGTGGTTGAGGGTTCGAATCCCTCCTTCGGCACCACCTCACGATGGACGCCCTATCCTCCGGCCATGTCCAAGCCCGGGTCGCGGTTCATCGGGTATCCCACCGACTCGCTCCTTGCGGTGCTCCCCGATCCCGAGCACGCGGCGTCGGCTGCCGCGGCCCTCAAGGCGAACGGGATCGACGACAAGGACATCACCGTGCTGCGCGGCGATGAGGGCGCGTCGCGATTCGACCCCACCGGTGCCGTCCACGGGCTCTTCACTCGACTCCGCCGGCTGGTCTCATTCACGGTCATGGACCAGCTTCCCGACATGGCCTGGTACGACGCCGCGATCCGGTCAGGTCAGGCCGTCGTGATGGTCAGGGTCCGCGGCGATGACCGGAAGGTCGAGGCGATCCGCACGCTGCGAGACCGGGGCGCCCACTTCGTGAACTACTACGGGCGGTTCGCGACCGAAGAGATCGTGCGCTGGCATGGCGCGGAGCCTGAGATCCACAGCCTCCTCAAGCGCTGAGGACCGGCCGCCCTCGCTGCCACACTTCGACCGGATGGGAGAGCAGGCTCAGGTCACTCAGCGGATCGCCATCGACCAGTACGAGATCCGCCCATTTCCCGGTCTCGACCGTCCCGACTTCGCGATCCACACCCAGCAGGCGCGCAGCGGAGGACGTCGCTGCCTGGATGGCCACCATCGGCGTCGCACCGTGGTCGTAGAGGAGCCTGATCTCGCGCCACACCATGTCGGCCGTCACGCCGACCTCGCCCGTGTCCGTGCCGGTCGCGAGCGGTATGCCGAGACGGACCGCAGCCTCCGTCGATGCGCGATGCCGGATCTCGATCAGGTCCTGACGCTCGCGCTGGACAGGCGTCAAGCCCGGGAGGGTCCGATTCACGTCGGTCACGACCAGGGTCGGCACGAGCCAGGCTCCTGACGTCGCCACGACCTCGATCGCGGCCTCGTCCGCCAGCCACGCGTGCTCGACCGAGGTCACGCCCGCGGTGGCACATCGCCGTACCGACTCGCTGTCCTGGGCGTGTGCCATCACCCGACGATCCGTCGCACGAGCGACCGAGACGACGCCGCGCAGCTCATCCTCACGCAGCTCCGGCGCACCGAAGACATCCTCACCGGGCGGTAGTCCGGTCGTGGTGAGCATCGCCGCCTCGGACGCGACAACCTTCACGACGTCCGCCCCAGCGTCGATGACCTGTCGCGTCGCGGCGGCCAGGCCGTCCTCGCCGGCGGCCTCGAGTCCGAACGCCGACCCGTGCCCTCGCATCGATCCGACTGCCGTCCCGGCAGCGACGATGCGAGGACCGCGCGCTCGACCTGCGGCGATCTCGTCGCGGAGCACGCATTCGAGGTTACGGATGGACCCGGCGCCACGAGCCGTCGTGATCCCGGCGCGCAGGGCACGTTCGGCGTTCTGCCGCGCTGCGGACAGGATCTCGTCATCCGTCCGCTTCCCGATCACCTGGAGCGAGCCCTCCGTGGGGTCGAACGTGTAATGCGCGTGTGCATCGACGAAGCCAGGAAGGAGCGTCCGTCCCGCTCCGTCGACGACGGTCAGATCCCCGAGCGAGCGCTCCGGATCATGCGGCTCGACGGCGCCGATCGACGACCCATCGATCAGCACGTCGACGCCGAGCTGGGGAGTAGCGGCCACCCCATCGATCAGCCGGACGGCACGAACGAGCAACCTCATGACGACACAGTAGACTCCCGCCATGTTCAAGAGGCTCTTCGGACCCGCCCCCGAGCAGCAGTACGTGGGCGACCTACACGACCAGGCCTTCGAGGCTGCAGCCGCCGCCGGCGATACGGAGACCGTCCGCCGCATCGTCGGGCGTCTCGAGGCACTCCCACCCGAGCGTGCGCGGCTCGTCGCGTCCGCCGCCTACACGCTCGCCCGTGCGGCGAACGCCGATCTCGATATCAGCGACGACGAGACCTCGATCATCGAGGAAGCGCTCCGCAAGAACGGCGGCCTCGACGAGGCGACGGCCGTGCTGGTCGCCGAGATGGCCAAGCTCCAGGCCCGCACCGTCGGCGGCACCGAGGACTACGTCGTCACCCGCGAATTCGCCAAGCTCGCGACCGTCGAGCAGCGGATCGACGTCCTGCGCGCGTGCTTCGTGGTGGCCGCGGCGAATGGGTCGATCTCTGCCGAGGAGTCGGCGGAGGTGAACGAGATCGCCAAGGAGCTGGACCTCGACGCGTACACCCTCAACAGGATCCGCGACGAGTTCCACGAGCTCCTCTCGTCGGTCCAGGCTGTTCGCAAGATCGCCGAGGGTCGATGACCCTCCGCCCGCTCGGACGGGCCGTACTCCTCATCGCAGCCCTCGCGCCGCTGACGGTAGCGGCGTGCAACGCCGGCTCCGGGTCTCCGGATCCCGATGCGCCTATCGTCGTGACCTTCGAGGTGGTCGACGAGCGCTTCAAAGCGCTGCTCACCGACCCCGCCGACATCGCGATCGCGCGCCGTCTGCTCGCCGGCGAGGACGCACCATCGATCCCGAACGGCCGGGTCATCCGCGAGACCGGCGTCAACGCCGGATACAGCTGGTCGCTCAACCCAAACGACATCGAGTTCGCCGACGTGACCGTCGAGGAATGCGATGGACTGCCGTCCGACGTGGAGACTGCCGTCGTGGCGGGCGATCGCTACTGTCCATGGGCCGCGACCGTGATCGGGATC
>DATNFQ010000163.1:0-6915 GCA_035606295.1 Patescibacteria group bacterium | reverse complement strand
CGACATGGCGAAGGCCGGGCAGCCCGTCCTCGGCCATGTTGGCGGTGTGCGCCCCGAAGTTGATCCGGCTCGTGAGGGTCCGATGGCGGATCGTCAGCGGCTCGAAGACGTGCGGGAAGGGCATGGGCCGTGCAGTATGCGGCCATGGTCAGCCTGCCGCCGCTCATCGTCGTCGCCGGGCCGACGGCGACTGGCAAGACCGAGCTCGGCATCCGTCTCGGCGAGTCGCTGATCGCTCAGGGTCGCCCAGCGACCGTCATCTCGGCCGACTCTCGGCAGGTCTACCGTGGCCTTGATATCGGGACTGCGAAGGTCACAGACGCGGACCGCCAGCGCGTCCCACACGCAGGTCTCGACCTGGTCGACCCCGACGAGCGGTTCGCGGTGTCCGATTTCACGACGCACGTAGCCGGCGTCCTCACGGACGTCGCGAAAGCCGATGGCGTCGCGCTCCTGGTCGGAGGGACGGGGCTCTACCTCCGAGCCGTCGCCCGCGGCCTCGATCTCGAGGCCCTACCCGACGATCCGGCTGTCCGCGCTCGGCTCGAGGCCGAGTTCGAAGCGGAGGGACTGGAGCCGCTGGCTGCACGCCTCCAGGCGACGGCGCCGACCCTCGCAGCGACGACGCATCTCGCCAACCCGCGCCGGGTGGTCCGCGCGCTGGAGATCGCCGAGCTCCGCGGGGATGGACCGCGTCCCGCCCCGCGCGGCTACGACGGGCCGTCGATCTGGCTCGGTCTGGACCTGCCGGGGGATGAGCATCGACGTCGTATCGCCCGACGCGCCCGCGGCCAGTTCGACGCCGGCCTCATCGCGGAGGCGGTCGCGCTCCGGGAGCGCTACGACCCATCGCTGCCCGCCTTCTCGGCGATCGGCTATCAGGAGGCTTGGGCGGTCGCGGACGGCGATCTCACGACGGAGGCTGCGATCGACCAGGATGCACGCCGCAATGTCGCCTTCGCCAAGCGGCAGCGGACGTGGTTTCGAGCCGAGCCCGACGTCATGTGGCTGAACGGCCGCGACCCGTTCGAGAAGGCACTCGAAGGGATCCGACCGGTGATCGAGTAGGGCGACCGCAGGCCTCAGCCGGCGGATCCGTCCTTGTCGAGCACCGATGGTTCGATGTCCGGGTCTGGCCGCTTCGCGTGCTCTGCGGCGGCGGGATGGACGAGCGCGTCAGACCGTTCGGGGGTCGCGTCATCGAGATCCTGCGAGTCCTCGAACGGGACCTCGTCGTCGATCGGCTTCGTGCTGTACAAACGGGCGTCGGTCACGGGACACCTCCTCGTGATCGGATGGTGCCCGCGTCGCCTTACAGGAGCGTCACCCGCTCGCGGCGGACGGTCACGGTATCCTGCAGGCGCATGGCCCGCCACATGATCGACCTCGAGACACCGGTCGAGAAGGCCTTCCTCGTCGCCGTCGATACCGGGTCGGAGGACGGCTGGACCGCCCAGGAATCCCTAGCTGAGCTCGCCAATCTGGCGACCACGGCCGGTGCCGACGTGGTCGGCGCCGAGTGGCAGAACCGGCGCCACGTGGATCCGAACTGGTACGTGGGAAAGGGCAAGGCCGAGGAGCTTGCATCGGCCAAGCGCGAGACCGGCTTCGACGTGCTGATCGCGGACGACGAGCTGTCCCCGGCCCAGCAGCGCTCGCTCGAGGAGTTGCTGCGCATCAAGGTCATCGACCGCAGCCGCCTGATCCTCGACATCTTCGCGTTGCATGCCCAGACCCACGAAGGACGGCTCCAGGTGGAGCTCGCCCAACTCGAGTACCAGCTGCCCCGGCTGACCCGCCTGTGGACGCACCTTTCGCGCACGCAGGGTGGCATCGGGTCACGCGGTCCCGGTGAGAGCCAGCTGGAGACCGACCGGCGCGTCATCCGCACGCGCATCGCCAAGATGAAGGACCGCGTCGACCAGGTGCGTCAGAACCGCGCCACGGCCGCCCGCGGCCGTGATCGGCGCTTGTGGCCCACCGTGGGCATCGTCGGTTATACGAACGCCGGCAAATCGACGCTGCTCAACACACTCGTCGGCGCGGAAGTGGCGCGAGCCGAGGACAAGCTCTTCGCGACGCTGGACCCGACGTCGCGCCAGGTCAAGCTCGGTGATGGGCAGACCGCGATCGTGACCGACACCGTGGGCTTCATCCACAAGCTGCCGCACCAGCTCGTCGATGCGTTCCGGGCGACGCTCGAGGAGGTCAACCGCGCCGACGTCCTGCTCGAGGTGGTCGACGCCTCGGATCCGCACACCGATGAGCATCGAGCGACGGTCCAGACCGTCCTCGACGAGCTCGGGGCGGGCGACAAGCCACGCCTGGTCGTGTTCAACAAGGCCGACCTCATCGATCGCGCGGCCATGAACGGTTCGACCGTCGCGCCATCGATCGGCGGGGCGGTCTTCGTCTCGGCGCTGACGGGCTACGGCATGGAGACGCTCCGTGCCGAGATCGCCGCGGTGCTGGCATCGCTGTGGGTCGACGTCGACGTCGCGCTGCCATACGCCGCAGGCGAGCTCCTTGCGCGTGTGCGTGAGCGGGGGACCGTCGATATCGAATATCGCGAGCGGGACGTTCGCATCCGCGGTCGCGTGGCGCCATCGCTGGCGGGGGAGCTCGAGGCGGTCGCCGCGCGCTGGGCTGATGCGATGGACGGCTCGGGATCGGCAGCCACGATCGCCGCGCGACAGGGCGGCTGACAGACCCGTCTCGATGCCGTACGTCCGCCGCGGTGGTCACGCCCGGAACCCACTCGGTGATTTGATCACGTGGTCCGAGGCAGAGGGCGAGCGTGGCACCCGCTGGCGAGAGGCCATCGAGCGGGACGGCCGCCTCACCCGATCGCTGCTGCTCGAGGCGTCGACCGACGGCCGCCCGACGCGTCTCGAGATGACGACCCAGGCGGGGCTATTGACCTTGCACCCGGAGCGGGATCAGTCGGCGCTGCATGGCAACGTGGTCACACCGGACGGTATCCGACACCTGGCGTTCGCCTGGAGTCCGGAGCACGAGCTGTTCGTGGTCGCGTCCCCGGCGTCCGCGACGATCGGCATCCGCAGGCTCGCGCGTTCGATGGCGGTGGGTGCCGCGGCCATCGTCGATCTCGTCTATGTCGACGACGAGCTCGAGCCACGACCGGCACGCTGGCGCGTCGGACGGATCGGAACCCATGGCTGGCACCTTCAGGACGTCGCGGGCACGGAGGAGCGGCGGTTCACGGTCGCCGATGACGGGCGTCCGATCCTGCTCGATGAGGCCTCCTGGCCGCTCGAGACCTGACCGCGGCTCCGAGACGATCGACACCCGGCCATTCGCTACCATCGCCGCGTCATCTGGTTGCGGAGGAGGGCACGCGCGATGAGGGCCGTCCGATGGCTCGCACTGTCGATCGGCATCTTGTTCCTGGTCGGCACCGCGCTCCAACTCGTCGATACGTTCAACCTCTACGTCAGCCCGCCGGACACGCCGGCGGCGAACATGGTCGATCAACGCCTCGCAGCCCAGGACTATCGCGTCGCGATCTGGCCGGTGTTCTTCCTCAACAACTTCGCGTTCGGCGTCGCGTTCGTCGCCATCACTGGGCTCGGCTTCGCATTGCTGTCATCGATCGAACGCGGTGACCTTCGTCGTGTCGCGGTCGTGCTCGGACTCGGGGTCGGCGGGATCCTTGGCGCGGTCGGTCAGCTGATCCTGCTCGGCGCGACCCGCGTCACCATCGACATCGCCTACTGCGACTGCGGCTTCAAGGAGACCGAGATCGTGAGCCAGATCTGGGCGCAGATGCTCGCGAACGGAGCGAGCGAAGCGCTCGTCGACGCGGCGTCGCTCCTGGCGGCGATCGGCGTCATCGCTGTCGGGTCCGGCATGCGGTCACGGATGCCCGCGGGCTGGGAGATCGTGTCGTGGGTGACCGCGACAGCTTTGGTCCTCGGCACACTCCTGCGCTTCTTCAGTCTGGGAAGCGAAGACCTCGGAACGTTCCTGTTCGTCGCCATCTCAGGCGTGCTCGTCCCCATCTGGTCGATCTGGCTCGCGTGGTCGTTCCGATCAGAACCGCGGCTCGAGGAGCCGTCAGCGGCGGCCTGACGCACCCTCGACCAGGGCGCCGCCCGCCAGCTGTGGGAACCGTGTGGACAACGACTTCAAGAACGACACATCTGCGATGAAAGTCGTGGATAAGTGCCTTGTCCCCGATACCGCCGGTCTCATATCGTTCTTCTTGCCCGAAGGGGCACGAACATCTAGTGATCTGACTGGGGTTTACTTCGGTCGGAGCATCTAGTGATCGAGTTCCTTCGGGCATTTGCTTGTCCGCCGCCTGGTCCGACCAGCGCCGGCGCATCCCATCCACCACGTCTTCGGCCGGACCGTGGATTCGTCGTGGATAGATATCGCGGAATCGGCCCACGAAACGCGAAACTCGTGGATAACTCGGTTCCCAGGAGCACCGCGTCCCGGTAACGTAGTCCTTGCCCGAAGGGGCTCGGATCGCAAGTTGCGGTAACGGTGTTTACATCGGGACTGAGAACAGCGGACCAAGTTCCTTCGGGCGTTTTCGTGTGTCCGCCGCTCGGCGCCGGGAGCGGGGCGCAAGAGCGGGTACCATGCCGCACGTGGCATCGCCCCCCCCGACTGACGGACGCGCCCCGTTCCGTCCCGATATCGAAGGCTTGCGGGCCGTCGCCGTACTCCTGGTGCTCGCGTATCACGCGCGGATCCCCGGATTCCCGGGCGGCTACATCGGCGTCGATGTCTTCTATGTCGTCTCCGGCTTCCTGATCACCGGGCTCATCGTCCGCGAGCTCCACGCGACGGGGCGGGTCGACCTCCTCACGTTCTACGCACGTCGTGCTCGCCGGCTGCTTCCTGCGGCCCTCGTCGTCATCGCGCTGACCGTCATCGCGTCCGCGATCGTGCTGCCACCGCTCCGTGTCCCGGACGTCGCGGCTGATGGCGCCGCAGCAGCGCTGTATGTCAGCAACATCCGCTTCGCAGCCCAGGCCACCGACTACCTCCAAGCCGAGCTCGATCCCTCGCCACTCCTCCATTTCTGGTCCCTCGGCGTCGAGGAGCAGTTCTACCTGTTCTGGCCGGCGCTCCTCCTGCTCGTCGCAGGTCGGGGGACGAACATCCGGCGGATCGGGCTGGTCGTCGGGATCGTCGCGCTGCTGTCGTTCGCGCTCGGGGTCGTCTGGACCGACAGCGACGCTCCGCTCGCGTTCTTCCTGCTTCCGGCGCGTGCGTGGGAGCTCGCCGTCGGAGCCGCCCTGGCGATCGGCGTGGCGAGGCTGTCGCGGATCCCGATCTCGCTGACGCCCGTGGTGGTCGGCGCGGGTCTGGCCCTGATCGTCATCGGGGCGGTCATCTTCGACACGGACACGCCGTTCCCGGGCACAGCGGCGCTCCTTCCGGTGATCGGCACAGCCCTCGTCATCGCCGGCGGGATCCCGCAACCGCTCAACGCCATGTCGCGCCTCGTGTCCGTACGGCCGATGCGCTGGATCGGCGGGATCTCGTACTCGCTCTACCTGTGGCACTGGCCGTTGCTGGTCCTGCCCGCCGCCGCCGTCGGAAGCGAACTCCCGTTGCCCGCACGGCTCGGGCTGGTCGCGCTGACGTTCGTACTCGCCGATGCCAGCCGGCGCTGGATCGAGGACCCGATCCGCCACGGACGCGTCGCGAAGCTGCGGCCGTCGCGGTCGCTCGGCATCGCCCTGGTATCGAGCGTTGCCGTCGCCACGGTCTCGCTCGGGCTAGGTGTGACGGCCGGTCCTCCGGCGGTGGCCGGCTCGATCGGCAACGCAAGCCAGAGCGCGATCGTCGACCTGAACCTGCCGACGTCGCTCCCATCGACCGCGGCTGCGACGAACGCACCCGCGACGCCGTCCGCCGAGCCGACCCTCGCGCCCACGCCCGCAGGACCGGTCCCGGCCGACCTCGTCCCGCCGCTTGCGACCGTCCGCCAGGACCTCCCGCCCATCTATGCCGACGAGTGCCATGCGGAGTGGAAGGAGACCGCGCCGCCCGATTGCGTCTACGGCCGCAAGGACGGCAAGACGGTGTTCCTGATCGGCGATTCGCACGCCGCGCACTGGTTCCCGACGTTCCAGCGCCTTGCTGACGAGCAGGACTGGCGCCTGGTGTCGCTCACCAAGTCGGCGTGTCCGGTCGCGGATCTGCCCGTCTACAACGGCACCCTGAAGCGTGAATACACCGAGTGCGACACGTGGCGGACCGCCGTCCTCGACCGCATCAGCCGCGAGAAGCCCGCGATGGTCGTCGTGTCGGACAGCCGGATCGGGCAGCTGTGGGTGAATGGGAACGCAGTTCCGTACACGGACCGCGAGGACCTCTGGGCCACCGGGCTCGAGCGCTCGCTCGATGAGCTTCGCAAGGTCGCCGGCCACGTCGTCGTCATCGGCGACACGCCGCGCCCGGCGACGGATGCGCCGGTCTGCGTGTCGGGCCATCTCGACAACGCCCTCGCCTGCGCGACCCCGTTGTCCGAGGCGATCACACCGGCCTGGACCGCGACCGAGCGAACGGTCAGCACCGAGACGGGCTCGACCTTCATCGACCCGACGGCATGGCTGTGTCCGACGGTCCCGTGCCCTGCCGTGATCGGGAACGTGCTGGTCTATCGCGACGGCCACCACATGACGACGCCGTTCGCGAGGGCCCTGGCGCCCTATCTGAAGCCGCTCCTACCGACGCTCGGGAACTGACCCGACGACCACGGACATGCCGATGCTCGAGATCCCCGAACTGGCCGCCGGCGCGATCCGCGATGCCGCAGCCGCGATCGACCCCGCGTTCACCGGCTCGCCCCAGTTCGTGCACGAGGGGCTGAGCCAGCGACTCGGCGTCCCGGTGGTGGTCAAGGTCGAGACCGTCAACCCGATCCGCTCG
>DATNFQ010000162.1:0-5637 GCA_035606295.1 Patescibacteria group bacterium | reverse complement strand
CGTGCCGATGCCTGTGTCGAATTCGATCTGGTCGAGCGACGCGCGCTTGTAGTAGATGACGCCGCCACCGCCCGGGGACGTCGCTGCGACCGCGATCGTCCGGTTCGTCGCGTCGACGAGGATGATCGGGCGCGTATGCCGGTCACGGACGAGACCGGAGACCGCCGTCCGCCAGTCGCCGGACGCGTCACGGGTCGCGACGAGCGTCAGTGCGTCGAGCGTCCGGCCCGCCGCGGACTGGTCGTTCGTCGTGGACACGGCCGCCGCGACCTCGGTCGTGCCGTCCGCGAGCGGATAGGTCGTCAGGTTCAGCAGCTTGTCGGGCTGCGGCCCCGGCAGGATGCTCTCGACCGTCGACCACTGATCGTCGGGCGTGGTGTCGTCGTGGCTCGCGAAGAACACGCCCGAACGCTGGTTCGTCCAGGCGACGCCGATCCGCCCAGGACCGAACGCCACGATCGACGCCACATCGGTCGCATCGACCGCTGCCTCCTGCGCAGTGAACGCGACCGGCACGCTCCACGACGTCGGGGAAGCGAGCGAGTGGGTGATCCAGACCTTGCCGTCGGCCGCATACGCGACCCATGCCGTGCCCTTCGAGTCGAGTGCGATGACCGCGGGGCTCGCACCGATCGGTCGGATCGTGACCGGGAAATCAGGGTCGAGCGTGTACCGCTTCCCCTTGGCGTCATACGTGAACCGCCGGACGCGGATCGCGTGGTTGTCGGTCTCGCGCGAGCCCCCGGACACCGCCCACAGCGTCGACCCGGACGACAGCACGTCGCTGTCGGCGGTCGGGCGCTCGTCGATGAGCGTGCCCGTGTCCGCCCAGACCTGGGTCTTCGGATCGAGCATGAAGATGTTCTGCCGGTTCGTCGTCGGCGCGAAGAGCGCGCCCCACCAACGACCATCCGCGTACCAGAGCTTCGACTGGGCGGTGCTGGTCGTCGGCGAGCGGACGACGGTCGGGTCGACCACGAAGTCCGGGAACGTGATCCCCGTCGGAGGCGCGACGGAGCCACCGCTCGGACTCGTCGTGGTCGACGCGCTCGGTCCGACGCTGGCGGGCGGACGCGACGGGGACGGCGAGGGTGCGGATGGCTGGGCGAGCGCCATCACGGCGACGATCGAGCCCGCGATCACGACCACGAGCGCGGCGAGCGCGACCCACGGGCGAAGCATCCCGTTCGTGGCGGCTCCTTCCCCAATCAGCGCGGGGCCGACGTCGGACCCAGTGGCGGAGTGTACGACGGTGCCCCGTCGCGGGAGCCCGCGGGTGATGCCTTAGCGCACCACGTCAAGCGATCCTGCCCAGGCGAGCTGCGCCCGGATCAATGGCACGCTCGAGCGACCGCCGACGTTGATGCGGTCCAGCCGAAGCGGGTCGTCTCGACGGAGATCGTTGCCACCCCGTCTCGTGGTCATCGCGAGTCGCATCTCCGCGCGTCGCGCCGCCTCGACAGCCGACTCGCCGGCCGCCCCGCTGGGGTACGCAAGGACCGCAGGGACGGTCGCGATGCTGCCCGTCTCACGCTCAAGATCGGCGAGTGAGCCCTTGATCTCGGCGACGGCTCGATCGAGTGCGACCCGGTCGAGCAGCGGGTGATGGCGTGTGTGGGGCGCCAGCGTCACGCCCTCTCCGGCAAGGCGCCGAAGCTCATCCCAATCGAGGATGGCGGGCGGGAGGTCCGCGGCCGGGTCGCCATCGGCGCCATCTGCAGGACGACTGCCCAGCCCCTCGACGATCCGGTCGACCTCGAGGAGCACGGCGTCGTGGTCGAGGTCCTTCAGCCAGGTCCGGAGTCGCGCGACCGTGGTCTTCGCCGCGTCGTGCCCGACCGGCAGGGGCCCGACCGGGGTCTCGAACGCCCCGGACTCGGCCCCAGCGACCGCCGACCACAGGCGGTCCCACCAGAATGGCCGACGTGGGTCGTCGCTGAACGCGGTCGCGACGAAGAGGGTCGCCGGAACGGACGCCTCCCGCAGGACGGGCCAGGCGTTCGTGGCGAAGTCTCGATACCCGTCGTCGAAGGTCACGAGGACAGCGCGGCGTGGCAATCGGCGCGGATCGTCGAGCGCCTCGAGGACGTCGGTGAGTGACACGGCATCGAAGTCACGAGCGACGAGGGCGATCTGCGATCCGAAGTCCGCGGGGGTCGCCGAGACAAGGCTCGGCATCAGATCCGGCCGAGCGGACGGCTCGTCGACGCGGTGGTAGGTGAGGATCGTCAGGCTGCCGGGTCTCCGTGGGAGTGCCCGGTCGACGATCCGTGCCGCCACATCCGCGACCGGTCCACGTCCGGCCGCCGCCGCGATCCGCCGAGGGCGGTCAGGCATCGGACCGACGCTGCTCCCGCAAGCCGTCACGGACGATCGTGCCGAGCTGGGCGAGCCCGGGCGCCGGATCGGTCCAGCTCATGAGGTCGTCGGCGATCCGGGGGTCGAGCAGGCCGACCATCGCGCCGACCGCCTGGCGGCGGGAGGGCCACGGCATCCCCCGCTGCCGCCGACGACCAGTGAGCACGCTCCCGATCCACGCGATATCGAGCCGCAGGTTGCGCGCTCGAACGCCGCGCCGGTACTCCGTATCGGTGTCGGTCGCGGTGGTCGCGTCGCTCGGGGCGCCATCCAACAAGAGCTCCGCGAGGCGCGACGGGAAATCGACGCCGGCACGGACTGCCAGCGGGAGTGATCCCCACACCCGCCCGTTGATCTCCATGAGGTAGCCGATCCCGTCCCGGCCGCGCCGGAACTCGACCATCGCCAAGCCTGTCCAGCCGAGCTCGGCAAGCATCCGTACCGCCTGATCGTGCAGGTCGGTATCGAGCGCGACACTCTCGCGCAGCGAGCTGGCGCCGCCCGTCGGTGGGAATTCCCGGAGCCGTCGATGCTCGAAGGCGACGAGCGGTCGGCCGTGGTCCATGAGCAGCTCGACGCCGATCCCGTCGCCCGGCACCCAGCGCTGGAGCATGACCGTGGTCCCGGGCGGCAACGCGCTCAATCGGGCCCTGAGCTGCTCGGCGTCGGTGGCATAAGCGACGACGTTCGACCGGATCGTCCGATCAGCGAGCACCTCGCGGGACGCGACCGGCTTGAGCACGACCGGGAAACCGAGCTCGGCACCGACGTCAGAAGCATCCGTCCCGACTTCGACCATCCTCGTCGCCGGTACGGCGATCCCGAGACGATCCGCGAGTGCGAACGTCGCCGACTTGTCGTGTGTCGCCGCCAGCGCCTCCGGTTCGGGGATCGCCAGCGTGGTGAGCCCGGCGAAACGGTCGCGCGCCTCGGAAAGCGGCAAGCCGAGCTCGTCGGTGATCGGGACGACGAGATCGATCCCGTCGCGTTCGACGCGGGCCAGGATGGCATCGACGACCGCGTCCGGATGCTCCGACGGTCGCGGATAGAGCAGCTTGTCGGTGGTGAACCGCGAATGGAAGCCCGCGCTGGCCGGGTCGTGGTCGGCGGCGGTGACCTTCCAGCCGCGCCTACCCAGCGAACGGATGAAAGCGACCGCGCTTCCTCGACCCGCGTCCGTGATCAGGACGTGCCGTCGGGTCGTGTCGTGCTTCATCGCGCCTCCGCCCGCACAGGCGGCCGCCCAGGCAGCCTCGAGACGATGGCCTCGGCGACCCGCTGCGCGACCTCGTCGACCGGCGCGGTCGCGTCGACCTCGACGAAATCCGGGACGTGCCGCGCGATCGCGCGGTATTCGCCGCGACGGCGCTCGAGCGCCTCGATGGTGCCCTCCCCTTTCCGCGCGAGCAGCACCTCGCCCGGCGCGTCGAGATAGACGACGAGATCGGGACGCGGATAGAAGCGCCCCAGGATCGTCCCATGGAGCCGCTGCGACCATGAGCGATCGTCCGCGGCCGCGGCTTCATCGACGTCGTACGCGTGGTAGTCGACGAAGAAATGTCGGTCGAACACCACGACCGCACCCGCCCGTTCCCACCGCCATGCCAGCCACTGGCGGTACCACTCCTCGGCCAACCGGTTGCCGACGCGGAGCGCCGCTCGGACGTCCGCGGTACGCCGCTTGATCCACGATCGAGAACGTGTCCGCCTGGGACCGTGCGATGGCGGACCGGCCGTGTCGGGTGGAGCCCCGGCAGCCCGCTTGATCCGCCGCGCGATGCGGGTCGTCGGCAGCATCACGTTGCTCGAGTCCGTGCTGACGCCCATGTAGAGATAGCGGACCGGGACGGGAAGCAGGTCTGGCAGCCGGCGCGCGACGGTCGTCTTTCCTGCGCCATCGGGGCCGATCAATGCGACCGTCGTCATGGCCGCGCGATCGCGGGTCGGACCGCCTCGAAGAGCTCGTGGATGTCGACCGGGTACGGGTGGGTCACGACGCACGCCGGACGGCCCGCGAAGATCGCGTGGAGCAGATCGCGTTGCGTGCTCTCGAACGTCTCGATGTGCTCGTTGTGGATCCCTGGGTGCGCGTAGCGTGCCTGCTGCCAGAGCGCGAGGAACTCGCGTCGCTCGTACATCAGCGAGGCGATCATGCGCTCCGCGACTGCGGACGGATCGATCGGTTCGATGGTCGTCTCAGGCGCGGCCGCACTCACGACGAACAGGATGCGATCCAGGCGTCCTTCCAGGTCGCCGATCGTGCCGAACAGCGTCTCCGGCGCCAGATCGACCCGGAGCTGGTCCTCGAGGATGGGCATCGCCCGGCGCACCGTGCGCCCCGGGGCCGATCGGCGGATGCGGCCCGGCATCGCCTGTTCGACGCCGCGGATCGCAGGGATCCCGCGGAGCTTCGCGCGGTCGCCGACGCCCAGCGTGGAACGGATCTCCGGCAGTTGTTTCAGATGCCAATCCCAGAGCCGGATCGGCTCGGGGATCCCGACCATCCGGCCGTCGGTCGTCAGGTAGACCCATTCGTCGCCGATGTAGCGCGCGCCGGCGCGCGCGGCCGCCATCAGCAGCTCGGTCTTGCCACCCTTCGACCAGCCCGTCACGAGCGTCCCGACGCCGTCGAGCTCGAATGCCGCCGCGTGGAGCGGCAACGCCCCGTTGCCGAGCACGGTGAGGTTGAGGATCGCGATCAGGAACGGCACGGCGGGAACGCCGTGCTCCGCGAGGATCTCACTGCGTCCGCCGACATCCTGCATCGGGATCCGTACGACGACCGGGGTCTTCTTGCTCTTCAGGACGAAGAAGCCGTCGTCGGTCCAGCCGACCTCACGCGCTCCCAGGTAGCGCAACGCGCCGGGCTCGACGGCCCGGTCCACGAACCGGATCGTGATGTCGGGAGCGCGGTCCAGCGCCTTCCGCAATGGACCGAGTTGGCGATCCACGGCACGGGCGTCCGCGGGCGAAGCGTCCACGAGGCGGACGCCGCACAGACCGTGCAGGTCGTAGTCCACCGTCAACGGCTCGGGCATCGTCGAGCGCGTCCTCCCTGCAGGGTGACCTCCTGGTCACAGCCATGGCTCCCGCCGCCGCCACCGGCTGCGACGACGAGGGACAGTACATCAACCGGCTCTGGGGGGCTGTCCTACAGAAGCTGTCCGACAGATGACACGGCGTCCGGTGCGCCGTCCCGCTACCATGCGCGCGTGCAGGAGATCGAGCTCATCCTCGTCGCCGCGGGGTTGATCGTTTCAGCCGCCTATATCGTCGCCC
>DATNFQ010000161.1:0-9787 GCA_035606295.1 Patescibacteria group bacterium | reverse complement strand
TCTTCAAGTACTGCGACGACAACGACCTGCCGCTGCTCGACCTCAAGGACCTGGCCGCGACGCTGAAGTACCTCTCGTCGGACGAGGGGAAGCCCATCCTTGCCGACTACGGCGGGATGTCGCCGGCGTCGGTCGGCGTCCTGCTTCGCAGCATCGTCGTGCTCGAACAGGAAGGCGCCGACATCTTCTTCGGTGAGCCCGAATTCGACGTTCACGACCTGCTGCGCACCGACGCGTCCGGGCAGGGGATCCTGTCGGTCCTCGAACTGTCCGATGTCATGGATCAGCCCCGTTTGTTCTCGACATTCATGCTGTGGATGCTGGCGCAGCTCTATGAGGGGCTGCCCGAGGTCGGCGACCTGCCCAAGCCGAAGCTCTGCTTCTTCTTCGACGAGGCGCACCTGCTCTTCCACGACGCGTCCGACGCGCTGATGGAGCAGATCGAGCGGACGGCCCGCCTGATCCGGTCAAAGGGGGTCGGCGTCTATTTCGTGACGCAGGTCCCGGGCGACGTCCCTTCGTCGGTGCTGGCGCAGCTCGGGAATCGCATCCAGCACGCGCTCCGGGCGTTTACGCCGGAGGACGCCGACGCGCTGCGCAAGGCGGCCCGGACGTTCCCGACGACCACGTTCTACGACGTCGAGAAGACGCTCACCTCACTCGGTACCGGCGAGGCCCTGGTCACAGTGCTGTCGCCACGCGGGATCCCGACGCCGCTCGCGGCGACGCGCCTTCTGCCGCCGGACTCGTTGATGGCCCCGATCGATCAGACGACGTTCCAGGGCATGGTGGCGGCGAGCCCGCTGAACACGAAATACGGGATGCCCATCGACCGCGACAGCGCGTATGAGCGGATCACGGCCCGGCTCGCGGCCGCGCGTCAGGCGGCCGTCGACGCCGCCACCCGGCAAGGCCTCGACCCCACGACGGCCGGTGGTCTCAACCAGATGACGCCGGCGCAGCAACAGCGCGAGCTCGCGCGTCAGCAACGCGAGATCGACGCGGCGAACAAGCGGGCGGCGCGGGAAGCGGAGCGGCAGCAACGGGCCGCGGCCAAACAGGCAGAAGCCGACGCACGGGCCCGCCAGAAGACGCTCGATACGGCGATCCGCACCGGCGGCAAGGTCGTCACATCTCGGCTCGGGCAGGACATCATCCGGGGGGTATTCGGGACGCTGTTCGGGGGCGGCCGCAAGGGGTAAGCGGCGAAGGGGGGACATGACGGTTCGCGGGCCACGGAGGGCACCGCTCGGGTTCGCATGGCTCGTCGCACTGCTCGTCTTCGGGTGTGCGGCCGGTCAGGGCTCGCCGCCGTCGTCGCCGTCGCCGTCCGCGCCCAGCGTGTCGGTGTCCCCCAGCCCCTCGCGGACATCGTCCGAGTCGGCCTCGCCGACCTTGCCGCCCTCCGCGACCTCGCCGTCTGCGTCGACCGGCTTCCCCGAGTTCCCATACGTCTGGATCATCGTGCTCGAGAACCAGGACTACGGGCGCGTCGTCGGGGCAGCGGACATGCCCTACTTCAACGGGCTGATCAAGCGTTTTGGACTCGCGCAGCGCTCGAGTGGCGTCGCCCGCCCGTCGCAGCCGAACTACTTCGCGCTCTTCAGTGGCTCGACACAGGACGTCCACGACAACGGTGTCCACGACATCGACGCGCCGACCGTCGTCGATCAGATCGAGGCCAGCGGACGGACTTGGAAGGAATACGCCGAGAACCGACCGCCCGGGTGTTTCACGGGTGCGAGCGCGTCCGGTGGTCGCGACGGCGACGGTAGCTACCGGCGCAAGCACGCCCCGGCGATCAGCTTCGACGGGATCCGGAACGATCCCAAGCGCTGCGCGAACCTGGTCGACTTCACCGCGTTCAAGCCGGGTGACGTCGATTACTCGCTGATCATCCCGAACCAGTGCCACGCAGCGCACGATTGCGACGCGAGCCGGGCCGACGCGTGGCTCGCGGGTTTCGTCCCGACGATCCTCGATAGCCAGGCCTTCGCATCCGGTGGGCTGCTCATCGTCACGTTCGACGAGGATGCCAGGAACGACCCGAGCGGCGGGCACGTCGCGACGGTCATCGCGTCATCGAAGGTCCCGGCCGGCTTCACATCCGACCTGCCCGTCGACCACTACGGCGTCCTCCGGACGATCGAGGACGCCTGGGGTCTCCCGTGCCTCGCCGAGTCGTGTCCGGCCAGACCGATGCGCGAGTTCTTCGGCGGATGACGGACGTCGCCCGCCCGACCTGGAAGGACCCGGCCTGGTTCGTCGCCTTCACCCGCTGGGCGACCGACGAGCTCGCGACCCTCGGGTTCGAGGTGACGGGCGAGCCGCAACAGACCCACGTCCGGCCGTGGTCGACCGTCGTCCGCATCCCGACGGATCGCGGTCCGTTCTGGGCCAAGGCGATGCGACCCTCGACGTCGCACGAGGCACGGCTGTTGCCCGCGATGGGCGGGTGGGGCGTGGAAGCGGTGATCGCCCCCCTCGCGGTGGAGGAAGTGCACAGCTGGATGCTCCTCGATGATGGCGGACCGACCCTTCGCGAGACACGGCCCGACGGCACCGGGGATCATGACCTCGCGGCCTGGGAGGGGATCCTCGCGACCTACGCCCAGCTCCAGAGAGGTGTCGAGGCACGGAACGAGGAGATGTTGCGGCTAGGCGTCCCGGACGGTCGCCCCGCGGCGCTTCGCTCCACCGTCGAGGCGCTCGTCGGCGAGGATCGCTGGTGGTCGCTGGTCGGACCAGACGATCGCGCCGCGACCGATCGGGCTCGCGAACGACTGCCTGCGGCCGGCGATCAGGTCGCCACGGCGGCAGACGAGCTCGCAGGGTTCGGGATCGCGGCGACCATCCAGCACGACGACCTGCACGGTGGGAACGTCTTCTCCGGACCCGCGGGGATCCGCTTCTTCGACTGGGGCGACGCGGTCGTCGCGCACCCGTTCGGCTCGATGCTCGCGACGCTGGATTCCATCGCCCATCGGCTCGGCACGGCGCCGGACCACCCGCGCCTCGATCGCCTTAGGGACGCCTACCTCGCGGCCTGGACGGACGTCCTGCCGCGTGCTGCCCTACGCGAGGCCCTCCCGCTCGCCATCCAGCTCGGGCATATCGGCAAAGCGGCCGCCTGGGCGCGCGCACTCGACGGGCTCGACCCGTCCGAGATGGAGGGGCACGGTGATGCCCCGGCGCTGTGGCTGACGGACGTCGCCGAGCTTCTTGACGCGGGCGTCGACCGTTAGGCCGACGCCTCTGCCGGCCGGGGGGCCTGCTTGGGCTTGGCGAACCGCAGATACAGCGCCGGGACCACGAACAGGTTGAGCAGGGTGGAGGTGACCAACCCGCCCAGGATCACGATCGCCATCGGGTGCTCGATCTCGTGGCCCGGCAGGTCGCCGGCGATCGCCAGCGGGATCAGCGCCAGGCCGGTCGCGAGCGCCGTCATCAGGATCGGTGCCAGCCGCTCCCTCGAACCGCGGATGACGAGGGCGGGGCCGAATTCCTCGCCTTCGTGCCGCTCCAGATGCTGGAAGTGGTTGATCATCATGATCCCGTTCCGGGCCGCGATCCCGAGGACGGTGAAGAACCCGACGAGAGCACCGAGCGAGATCACACCGGACCCGAGCCACGCCGCGAGGATGCCGCCCACGAGCGCCGACGGCAGGGTCAGGAACGAGAGGATCGCCAGGCGCATGCTGCCGAACGAGGCCTGGAGCAGCAGCAGCACGCCTACGGATGCGGCGATCGCGAAGAGGAGCAGGCGGTCCTGCGCCTTCTGGCGCTCCTGGAACTCGCCCAGCAGCTCCGGGTGGTATTCCTGCGGGAACTGCACGGTGGCCAGCGCCGCCTTGACGTCGGTGATCACTGCACCGAGGTCGCGCCCGCGCACGTTCGCATCGACATGGATGCGCCGGGCGGTCTGCTCATGGTTGACGTGTCCGGCCGTAGGGGCGACGGCGACCGCGGCGACCGCCTTGAGCGGGACCTTGCCACCGGTCGCAGTATCGATCAGCAGGTTCTCGACGTCCGAGATGCTGTTGCGGCTGTCCGGCACGCTCCAGACGACGACGTCATGGGCCTTGCCGGTGTTGAAGATGTCACCGACCTCCTCGCCGGCGACATAGGTCGAAGCGATCCGCCGCACGTCGCCCGGCTTGACGCCGTACTGCTGCGCCTTGGCCAGGTCGACCTTGACCTGGATCTGGGGGATGTTGACCAGCTGCTCGGAGTGCAGATCGATGATCCCCGGGACCGATTCGAGCTTCTCCTCGACGTCGTCCGCGAGATCCTTGAGGACCCCCAGGTCCGGTCCGTAGATGCGGATGACGATGGCATCGCTGGAGCCCGTCAGCACCTCGCGGATGCGTTCCTTGAGGTATGTCTGGACGTCGCGCCGCAGCCCCGGGTAACCGTTGACGACCTCGAGGACCGCGGCATGCGTCTTGTCGTAGTCGACGGACGGATCGACACTGATCCAGTTCTCGCCGAATTCGACGCCGTACGGCTCATCCGCCACGAACGCCTGCCCGATGTGCGAGCCGCAGTTGCGGACGCCGGGGATCTCGCGCAGTTCCTTGCAGGCGGCGACGCTGATGCGTGTCTCTTCCTGGATCGACGTTCCGGGCGCGGTCACCCAGTGCATCAGGAAGTCGCGCTCCTTGAAATCAGGGAGCAGCGATTGGCCGAGCTGCGGCCAGAGCGCGATGCCGATCATGCTGACCATGCCGACGGTCAGGAACGCGGGGCGCGTGGTCCGGAGCAGACGGGCGATGAGGCGCGAGTAACCGTCCTGGAGGCGGCGGGTGATCGGTGAGCGCTGACGCTCGATGGGGGCGTTGCGCAACAGGATGTAGGCCAGGGCCGGGGTCACTGTCAGAGCGACCAGGAGCGAGGCCAGGACCGCCAGGCCATACGAGATCACCAGCGGCTGGAAGAAGGCGCCCGACAACCCGCTGATGAAGAACACCGGCGAGACGGCGATGACATCGATGAGGGTCGCGTAGACGATCGCGCTCCGGACCTCGAGTGACGAGTCGAGGACGATCGATGCCGTCGATCGCGGACTGCCTTCTAGGCGTGCCTGGCGCAGACGTCTGGTGATGTTCTCGACATCGATGATCGCGTCGTCGACGACCACCCCGACCGAGATCACGAAGCCCGCCAGCACCATCGTGTTGATCGTCACGTCGCGGACCCATAGGACCATCGCTGCCGCCATCAGCGACAGCGGGATCGCGACGAGGCTGATCAGCGCGGTCCGCCACTCGAACAGGAACAGGAGGAGGATCGCGAAGACCAGGACGCTGCCGAGGATCAGCGCGTTGGACAGGTTGTGCAGCGCCAGCTCGATGAAGCTGGCGGGCCGGAAGATCGTGTGATCGACGGCGATCCCATCGAGACCCGGCTTGAGCTGCTCGAGCGCGTCCTCGACGCCGCGGGTCACGTCGAGCGTGTTCGCCCACGGGAACTTCTCGACGATCAGCATCACACCCGGTCCGTCGTTGATGACCGCCTCACCGATGAGTGGCTGATGCGTATTGACGAGCTCGACGACGTCGGTCAGCGGGAAGAGCTGGCCGTCGCGACCGGGCACGGTCACGTGCGACAAGTCCTCGACGCCGACGACCGGCGGGATATGCCGGATCACCAGGCGTTGGTTCGGCGTGTCGACGAAGCCGCCTGTGCCGGTGAAGTTGCCCGGGTTGAACTGGAGGAGGCCGTCGTCGAGCGTCTCCGACACGGCGTCCATCACCGAGGTCAGCGCGACGCCCTTCTCGACCATCTTGGCCGGCACCGCCTGCACGGTGAGCATGTCGAGCTGCTCGCCCCAGATCGCGACGTTGGCGACGCCCTTCACGCTCAGGAGCCGTGGTCGGATCGTCCAGTACGAGATCATCGACATGTCGATCTGCGAGACCGATTCCGAGCTCAGCCCGATCTTCATGACGCGGCTGGTCGCCGACAGCGGCTGGAGCATCACCGGTGGCGCGGCCCAGGTCGGCAGCGACGGGGTGATCTGGGCGAGGCGTTCAGCGACCAGCTGACGCGCCTTGAGCTCATTCGTCCCTGGCTTGAACAGCAGGACGACCTGCGACAGCTGGATGACCGACTTGGAACGGATCGTCTCGAGACCTTCGATGCCGGCGAGCGACTGCTCGATCGGGACCGTGACGAGTTGTTCGACCTCCTCGGCCGACAGTCCGATGCAGATCGTCTGGATCTCGACCTTCGGCGGCGCGAACTCCGGGAACACGTCGACCGGCATCGCCCGCACTTGCGCCGCGCCAAAGATCAGCATGAACGCGGCGAGCGCGATGACGATGAAGCGGAACCGCAGGCTCGTGGCGATGATCCGGCGCATCATCTGTCGCTATCCCCCTAGGGGTCGTGGGCTCAGGGTGAGCTCAGTGACCGCCGCCGACGCCGATCTCGGCGCCGTACAGCTCCGCGGCCCCGGTCGTCACGACCTGGGTGCCCGCCGGCGGTCCGGCTGACAGGCGCGCGGTATCACCGCTGATGTCGTCGACCGTGATCTCGGCACGCTTGTAGACGAGCGGCTGCTCGTTGACGTAGGTCCATGTCTTGCCCTGCGCGTCGTAGACGATCGCGGCATACGGGATCGACGTCCCAGAGCCCGCCGCGCCGACCTCGGCGGTCTCGACGCCCAGCCGTTGAGCGGCCTTCTCCGACAGGGTCAAGGTCTTGAGTCCCGAATTCTCGTCCTCCTCCATCGTGATCGCCTCGACCTTCGGGGCAGAGCTCGTCGGGCTGTTGCACGCGCCGAGGGCGAGCGCCGCGACTGCGAGACCGGTGATCAACCAGCGATGTCGTGTCATCTCGATCGCTCCTATGCCACCGTCGGCTCGAAGGCCGGCGGCTCGCTCAGCAGGGACTCCGTCTCGGATTCGGGGCTGGGCCCGGACAGCAGGTAGATGCTCGGGACGACGAAGAGGATCAACAGGGCGGCGCTGATCAGACCACCGACGACGAAGATCGCCATCGGCCGCATGATCTCGAGGCCGGCCACGTCGCCGAGGACGATGAACGGCAGCGCGAACACGGCCGTCGCGAGGACCGTCGTCACGATCGGGACCATGCGTTCCTGGACACCCGCAAGGGCGACCTCGACACCCGTCGAGCCCGCTTCCTCGAGCCGCCGGAAGCGGTCGATGAGGGCGATCGAATGGCGGATCGTGATGGCGATCACAAGCAGGAAGCCGGCGAGCGCACCCAGCGTGAAGAGGTGCCCGGTGGCGAGCGTGAAGATCACGCCGCCGGCCGCCGCCGCCGGCATCGCCAGCAGGACGTACAGCGCGAGCCGCCAGGCCCCGAACGCCGCTTGCAGGATGAGCAGGATGAGGATCACGACGCCAGCCGTGACGGTCAGGGACCGAAGCTGGGCGTCCTGCCCCTCGATGGCCGCGCTCGCGATCTCGGCGTGGTACTCGATGTCGAATGGCAGCGCGGCCACGGCCGCCTTCACGTCGTTGACGACCGCGCCGGCGTCGCGACCATCGATGCCGGCGGTCACGTCGAGGTAGCGCATGACGCCTTCCCGGGCGACCACGCTCGGGATGGGCGCGACGCTGACGTCGGCAACGTCGCCGAGCCGGACGAGGCCAGCCGACGGCGTCTCGATGAGCAAGTCCTGGATGCTGCTGAGGCTCTCGCGATGCTCGGGCGTGCCCCAGACCACGACCTCGAAGACCTTCTGCTCTTCGAACAGGTTGCCGACCTGGATGCCCGACAGGAGCGAGGTCGCCGCCCGGCGGATGTCGCCGGCCTTGAGATTGACGGCGGCGGCCTTGTCGAGGTCGACCTGGATCTGGACCGTCGGCTCGGTCACGGGCGTCGCGACGGTCGCGTCGTGGATGCCGCGCACGTCGGCCATGGCCGAACGGACCTCGCCGGCCTTGGCCGCGAGGATCGCGAGATCCTGGCCGTAGATGCGCACCGCGACATCGGGCTCACCCTGGCCGAAGACCTCGGTGACCCGGTCGGTCGGATAGGTCGTGACGGAGCGGGCGAGGCCCGGGTAGCCATCGACGGTCGCCTGGATGCTGTCCAGTGTCGCGTCGTAGTCGGCAGCCGGATCCATGCTGACCCAGATCTCGCCGGTGTTCACGCTCGCGCGCTCGTCCGACATGATCGCGCGGCCGACGTGCGCGCCGACGTTGCGAACACCGGGGACCGTGCGCAGCTCGGCGGCTGCGCGAGCGACGATCCGGTTCATCTCCGGGTGGCCGACGCCCGGTGCCCCATCCCAATGGATCAGGACGTCGCGCTGGCGGAACGCCGGCAGTGGGCCGTCCGGCCCTGCGGGCGTGATGGCCAGCCCGAGGACGATGGCGGCTCCGACGAGCACCGTCGCGAGCATGACCACGGCCGGGCGGATCTTGCCGACGAACCAGCCCATCGCCGAGGCATAGCCACGACGGATGCGCCGGAGGAGAGGTGACTCCCGTCGCTCGCCGGGTGCGGTCCTGAGGACCAGCACGGCCAGGGCGGGCCCGACGGTGACCGACACGATCAGGGAGGCGATGACCGCGACGGCGTACGCCGCAACGAGCGACGGGAGGAACGCGCCAAGCGCGCCGGTGATGAACAGGAGTGGGATGAGCGCGGCGAGGATGATGAACGTCGCGTAGACGACCGGCCGTCGACTCTCGACCACGGCCTCGGTCACAAGATCTGCTGGTGAGTGCTCTTCGTCACCCGCACGCGGTGTTCGCGTTCGCTGGAGCACACCGTCGACCAGGCCGACGACGTCGTCGACGATCACCCCGACCGCGATCATGATCCCCACCGCACTGATCGCGTTGAGGGACATCCCCGCGAGGTGCAGCACGACGGCCGCGGCGATGACCGCGAGCGGGATCGTGACGAGGCTGATGAGCGCCGCGCGCCAATCGAAGAGCAGCGCCCCGAGGATGAGGGCGATCAGCAGGAAGCCGATCAGCACCGCCAGCGACACGTTGGCGATCGACGCGTCGAGGAACGACGCCTGACGGAAGACCGTGGTGTCGACCGCGATACCCGGCAGACCGGGCTGCATCGCGGCGAGAGCCGACTCGACGTTCCGGGTGACATCGAGCGTGTTGACGTTGGGGAACTTCTCGATGACGAGGATCAGCCCGTTGCCCGTCCCGACGATCCCGTCGCCGATGAGCGGCTGGTGGTCCTCGATCACGGTCGCGACCTCACCAAGCGTCAGCGGCGGGGCCTCGGCGCCGCGGTCGATAGCGACCTTCGAGAGGTCCTCGGCCGAGCGGATCGGCAGGATGTGCTGGATGCCCAGACGCTGCTGGGGCGTGTCGATGAACCCGCCGGTGCCCGGGGTCGATGCCTCGAGGAACGTCAGCGGCGAGAACCACAGCGCGTTGCCGGCGGTCTCGACGACGTGGTCGAGGCTGACGCCGCGCTGACGGAGCTGGGCCGGATCGACCAGGACCTGGAGCTGCCGCTCGCGCTGGCCGAAGATCGCGACGTTGGCGACGCCCGGGACGCCCATCAGCCGCGGCTGGATCGTCCAGCGCGCGAGGACCGACATCTCGATGAGCGACTTCTCGGGGGAGCTGAGCCCGACGATCATGAATCGGTTCAGTGACGAGAGCGGCTGGAGCATGACCGGCGCCTTGGCGACGTTCGGCAGCGCGTGCGACTGCGTCAACCGCTCGGCGACGACCTGGCGTGCCTTGAGCATGTCGGTCCCGGGCTCGAAGGTCATGACGATCGAGGACAGGCCGGTCAGGGACTTCGACTCGATCTTGTCGAGGAACGCGAC
>DATNFQ010000160.1:0-3425 GCA_035606295.1 Patescibacteria group bacterium | reverse complement strand
CGCGGGCCGATGGATCCGACGGGAGCGACACGGTCTCGATCCAGAGTCGCACCTCGTAGAGTGCGCCGCCAGGGCCGGAGGAGGCTGCTGCCCCGCCAGCCATCGCGCCCACGAGCAGCGCGGCCGCGACGAGGGCGACGGCCGTACCGCGTCGACGCCTGATTCCAGGCTGAGCTGCTGGACGCGCGGCAGTCTGCGGCACGACGGTCAAGGCCGCATCGGCCCGCACGAGGTCGGCCCGCCGATGCGCATGTGCCAGGACGCGCGCTCGCATGCGCGACGTCGCCGTGAGGTCAGGCGTCAGGCGAAGGTCGGCGTACGCCTCGAGGCGCCGCCGAAGCCGTGCATCCCCCGCCGCTAGATCGATCATCTCGTTGCTCATCGACCGACCCGCCCGTCGCTCGCGGCGTCCACACCGCCCTCGACATCGGGCTCATCGATCCGAAGCTGGCGGCGAAGCGCCGCGATCGCCCGGAACTGGAGCCCGCGGATCGTCCCTTCCTGTTTGCCCATCACCTCTGCGGCTTCGCGTGCCGACAGGCCGGCGAAGAACCGCAGCGCGATGGCGTCGCGTTGTTCGTCCGTCAGCGCCGCGAGCGCGGCGGCCACTTCGTCGAGCTCCTGGCGGGCGACCGTGACCTCATCCGGCCCGGCCTCGACGCCTGGTTGATGACTCGCGGACTCGAGGTCCACGTGCTCGTGTCGCGTTCGGACGTGATCGATGACGGTGTTCCTGGCCAGCCGGAAGAGCCAGCCCCCGAATGGGATGCCCCGCGCTTCGTACCGCGGCAGGGCTTCCAGGGCCTTGACGAAGACGAGCTGCGTCAGGTCCTCCGCGTCCGACGGGCGATGGACGCGGCTGGCGATGTAGCGATAGACCGGCAGGTGGTAGTGATCGAACAGAAGTCCGAACGCCCAGGCGTCCCCCGATCGCGCCTCTTGTACCAGCCGCTCGATCGCGGTCTCGTCGAGACTCACAACGAACGTCCCGCGACCGCGTTAGGCGTGGTGGCCATCGGCACCACCACCGAACTTCCTCCGCGTCGGAAGGTGAGCGTGTCGAATCCGGCGTCGGACGCGACGCTGTAGCCATCGTCGAGGGCCCACGCGAACGTGTCGGCACGATGGGCGTCAGAGCCGATCGTGATTCGCTCCCCGCCAAGCTCGCGGAACCGCGCCACGATATGGGCCGGCGGGTAGATCTCCTTGGCCTCCTGCCGCAACCCGCTCGTGTTGATCTCGAGCGCGGTGCCGCCTTCGACCAGCGCCTGCAGGAGCGGTTCGTAGAGCTCCGGAGCCCGGCCGAGGTCGGCTGCGGTCACGTGCGGCGCGAGATAGCGCTTGACGACATCGAGGTGACCGATCGCATCGAAGAAGCCGCTGCGGATCGCACGCTCGACCTCGGAGAAGTAGGGCTCCATGATCTCCGCGAGCGACCGCCCGGCGACCCAGCGCCCGACATTGGACGCCTCATACGGCGAGCCGCCGTAGACGTGGACCGACCCGATCGTGAAGTCGTA
Organism: Patescibacteria group bacterium; assembly: GCA_035606295.1. Taxonomy (GTDB): domain Bacteria; phylum Chloroflexota; class Limnocylindria; order Limnocylindrales; family CSP1-4; genus SPCO01. The sequence goes on along the minus strand of DATNFQ010000160.1, from coordinate 1,905 downwards.
CGCGTGCGTTGCCAGATGGTCGCGGATGTCGTCGGCCCATCGGCTGTCCCAGGTGACCTCGACGCCGAAGCGGATGGCCAGGCCACGCTCGGCCCACCGATCCGCCGCCTCGCGGACGCTACGCTCCCGATCCGCGAACGACACGTATCGGTAGGCGGGCGCGCCGGGCTCGAAGTCGACGTGGTCGGTGATCGCGATCTCGGGGATCCCGCGTTCGACAGCCTGTGATGCGAAGGTATCGATCTGCACCTCGCTGTCGGGCGACAGGTTCGTGTGCAGATGCGCGTCGAGTGGCAGATCACGTGCCTGGCGATCGTTCATCGCCCTTCCCCCGGCAGCTGGCTCATCCCGAGATCACACCCAGCTCGCGCCCGACCGTGGAGAACGCCTCCAGTGCGCGGTCCAATTGCTCGTCGGTGTGAGCAGCCGTGACGATCGTGCGGATCCGAGCCAGATCGAGCGCTACGGTCGGGTACACGACCGGCTGGGCGAACACGCCCTCGCCCATCAACTGATCGCTGAACCGCATCGCGGTCTCCGGGTCGCCCATCATGACCGGTGTGATCGGCGTCTCGGACCGGCCGGTATCGAAGCCGAGCCGTCCGAGCTCCGACTTGAAGCGCCGCGTGTTCGTCCACAGGCGCTCAAGGAGCTCTGGCTCCTCCTGCATCACCTTGATCGCCTCGCGGCACGCCGCGACGACGGCAGGCGGGTGCGAGGTGGAGAAGAGGAACGGGCGTGCACGCTGGGTGAGGATCTCGCGCAACGCCACGCTTCCGGCGACGTAGCCGCCGAGCGCCCCGACCGCCTTGCTCAACGTCCCGACCTGGATGGCGACGCGTCCGTGAAGTCCGAAATGATCGACGCTGCCACGCCCGTCGCGACCCAGGACGCCGGACGCGTGTGCATCGTCCACGAACACCGCCGCACCGACCGCCTCGGCCGCTTCGACGATGCCGGGCAGCGGTGCGATGTCGCCGTCCATCGAGAACACGCCGTCGGTGACGACGAGGATGGATCGGTACGGTTCGCCGCTCCCGTCGCGGCCGTTCTCGACGGCCTCCGCCAGGACGCCTTTTAGCGCCTCGACATCCGCGTGCGGGTAGACCTTCCGCGGCGCCTTCGAGAGGCGCATCCCGTCGATGATCGACGCGTGATTGAGGCTGTCGCTGACGATGAGATCCGTCTCGCCGGTGATGGTCGGGATCACACCGGTGTTGGCCGTGAACCCGGACTGGAACGTCAACACCGCCGGGGTGCCCTTGAACTCGGCGAGCTCCGCCTCGAGGGCCTCGTGCATCGACATCGTCCCGGCGATGGTCCGGACCGCACCCGACCCGACCCCGAAGTCGCGGACGGCGGCGAGGGCCGCGTCGCGGAGTCGCGGATGGTGGGTGAGGCCAAGGTAGTCGTTCGAGGAGAGGCTGATGAGACGCTTCTCGTCGACCGAGACGATCGGCCCCTGGGCGGACGACATCACCCGGAGCGCCCGATACAGGTGGCGTTCCTTGAGCGCCGCGACCTCGTCGTCGAGGTGCGCCAGTGGGTCCTTGCGTGGCGTCGTCGTCATCTCGTCATTCGTCCAGGGATGGAGGGGCGGGCATCGTCGTCATGTCAGCTTGTCCAGTCCATCACCACTTTGCCGGAGGAGCCGGTACGTGCGGCGGTGAACGCCGCCTCGTGGTCTCGGTAGTCGAAGCGGTGCGTGATGACGGGGCTGATGTCGAGCCCCGACTTGAGCATCACCGACATCTTGTACCAGGTCTCATACATCTCCCGGCCGTAGATGCCCTCGAGACGGAGCTGCCGGAACACGACGCGGCTGATATCGATCGGGATCTCCTCGGTCGGGATGCCAAGGATGGCCATCCCGGCGCCGTGGGCCATGTTCGCCAGCGCGTCGCG
>DATNFQ010000159.1:0-5429 GCA_035606295.1 Patescibacteria group bacterium | reverse complement strand
CCCGACGATCGGCCCGATCGGCGGGTCGAGCGTCACGCTTGCCAAGGGCACGGCCGCGGCGACATCGACGATGCCGATGATCATCCGCAGCGCGACCCAGCCCGGCGCCGCCAGGACCGCGCCGATCGCGCTTGGCGCTCCCGCCGCGACGAGCGCGCCGCCGAGCAACGCAACGATCCCGGCGGCCATCGCTGGCGCCACGAGCGGTACGACGAAGAGATTCACGACCGGGGCGATCAGCGCCAGCCGGCCGAACGAGGCAAGGACGACCGGCAAGGTCGCGGCCTGGGCAGCCATGGAGACGCCGAGGCTCTCGCTCAGCCAGCGCGGCAGGCGGCCTCCGCTCCACCGATCCAGACGGTCGGTCAGTGGGGTCGCCCAGGCGATCAGCCCAGCAGTCGCGAGCGTCGACAGCTGGAAGCCCGCATCCCCGATGAGTCGTGGGTCGGCGAGGAGGAGCAGCGCGACGGCCCAGCCGAGCGCGGCCGCCGCTCGGCCTGCTCGACCGGTCTCGCGGGCCAGCAGCACGACGCCGGCCATGACGCCTGCCCGAAGCACCGACGCGGAGGCACCTGCGAACAGGATGTAGGCAAGGATGGCGACGGCCGTGACGATCGCTCGTCGCCGACGGCCGACTCGGCCTGCGACGGCTGCGATCCCCGCTGCGACGATGGCGATGTTCCAGCCGGAGATCGCGACGACATGGCTTACGCCGGCGGTCGTGAAGGCGGCCGCGACGGTCCGATCGACCCGGTCGCGCAGACCGATGAGGATCCCGGCCGCCAGCCCCGCCTCTGGCTCCGGGAGGACCCGCGTCAGGAGATCGCCGGCCTCGCGCCGAAGCGACTCGAGCGTCGCTGCTGGGTCGACCGGACGGTCGAGGAGCCCAAGCGTCCGTGCGTCCAGCGTTCCCCACGCTCCGATCCGAGCGAGGTAGTCGCCGTACGGCCCATCAGACCGGGCCCGCACCCGGCCATCGACCTCGACACGGTCCCCGGGTTCGACGGCCGGGTAGCGCGGGATGGTCGCCGCGAGACGGAATCCGGCGGGGCCCTCGTCGAGCGTCCGGAGGGTCGCGACTTGCTGACCCTCGCGCGGCGACCCGATCGACTCGACGACCATCCTCCATGGTCCATCGGCCGGCGCACCGGCCAGCCCGGACGCGACGGGGAGCGAGACACCCCGGATCACGATCACGGCGGCGCCGAGGGCCAGGCCGAGGAAGGCGATCCGCCGTCGATCGACGATCGCGCCGAGCAGGAGAGCCAGGGCCACACCGGCCACGACGAGCGCAACAAGTCGTCGATCCGCAGCGACGATGGCGATCGACGCGACCGCCGCGCCCGTTGCGATCCAGCCGGCGCGTGGCATGTCAGCCGACGGTGATGAGCGGACGGAGCTTCTCGAAGGTCTTCTCGCCGAGGACGCCCCGTGACCGGAGCTCATCGACGGTCGCGAACGGAGCCTCCTCGCGGGCCGCGATGATCTTCTGCGCGGTCGCCGGCCCGACGCCCGGCAGCTCCTCGAGCTGGGCTTGCGTGGCCGAGTTGAGATCGACGGGGGCCGCGCCGCCTTGCTCGCTCCCTGGCGTCATGGCGCCGCCGCTCGGTCGGATCGCCGGGTCGTCGCGGGACGGTACCCGGATGTGCTCTCCGTCTTTGACGGGAGCAGCGAGATTCAGCTCCTGTTCGGCACGAGCCGTGTCGACGCGAGGGCTGTAGCCGCCGGCGCGCTCGACCAGATCCCCGACCCGCGAACCCGCCGGCGATCGATAGACGCCGGGTGCTTGGACCGCACCGACGATCTCGACGACGACCTCGCCACCGGAGGACGCGGCCGCCACGCCAGGATCCGCCTGACGTTGGTCGCCGGACGCCTCGGCACCCGGTAGCGGAGACCCACCCTCGACGCGGACGTCACCGCCGCCTCCGCTGACGGCGACGACGACGGCTATCGCCGCGCACGCGATGGCGCCGACGACACCCGCGACGACCTTGATCGGGACCGACGACCCGACCCTGGCCGGCGCCATGGTCGTGGGACGAGCTGCATCGTCGACAGGAGGCGTCTCAAGGACGCGCCACGGCGGGGTCGAGCTCGGCTCCAACGTTCGCGCTCCGCGGCGGGCGGTGGGCGGGTCTCGATATCACGACGCTCGCCGGCGTCGGGGGCACTTCCGGCGTCGACGGGCGTCTCTCCGGACCCTAGCAGGGCCCGCTTATCTGGCGATTAGCTGCGAGTTCGCATCGGCGGCGGCGGGCCCGGTATGGTGAGTCGCGTGCTGCTGTGTTGCCGATCATCCGTGATGGCTCAAGCCCGACCGCCAACTCTGGAGCGTCGAGAAGTGCTTGCGGCGCACGACGGCTCCGGCGGAGACTATCGGCGTGATCCCCGAGACCCATTACGCGAAGACGGTGGACGGCGTCCACATCGCGTACCAGGTATTGGGGTCCGGTCCTATGGACCTGGTGTTCATGCCGGGATTCGTGACGAATCTCGAGGCAGTCTGGCAGTGGCCGGTCGCCGCCGCCTATCTCCGGCGGCTTGCCACGTTCTCGCGCGTCCTCATCTTTGATCGTCGCGGAACCGGACTGTCAGACCATCTCGTGCAGGGCGAGTACCAATTGACGGTAGAGGCCCGGGTAGACGATCTCCGCGCTGTGATGGACGACGCCAGCTCTCGAAGCAGCGTGCTCTTCGGCGCGCAGGACGGCACCGCCGTGTGCGCACTGTTCGGCGCGACCTACCCCGACCGTGTGATCGGGCTTGTCGCATACGCGTCGTCCGCTCGCGGGCTCTGGGCAGCCGACTATCCGTGGGCCTGGTCCGAGGAAGGCTGGGCCGAGTACCTGGAGCGGGTAGACCGAGGATGGGGGACCTACGCGTTCGCGGAGGAAGAGGCTCGGATCGCCTGGCCCGATTTCGGCGCGGACCCGGAATGGGTCAACCGGTATGCGCGGTGGATGAGGATGGCCGCCGGCCCGGGAGACGCCGCGGCCATCGAACGTACGTATCGTGACCTCGACATCCGAGACATCCTGCCGCGGATCCAGGCGCCGACTCTGCTGATCCACCGTACCGGGGATGAGATGGAGCCCGTGGAACAGTCGCGGTATATGGCAGGACGAATTCCCGGCGCGCGGCTGGTCGAGCTCCCCGGCCGGAATCATGGATGGGCCGAGCCGAACCAGGACGAGGTGCTCGACGTGGTCGCGCAGTTCCTGACTGAGCTGCGACGGGAGGAGGCGGAGTTCGATCGCGTTCTGGCCACCGTCCTATTCACCGATATCGTCGGGTCGACGGAGCACGCAGCCAAGGTTGGAAACGCAAGGTGGAAGGAGCTCGTCGAGCACCACCACGAGCGGATCCGAGGCCAGTTAGCCCGCTACCGCGGCGTCGAGATCGATACCGCCGGGGACGGCTTCTTCGCCTCGTTTGACGGCCCGGCGCGCGCGATCCGGTGCGCACTCTCGGCTACCCGCGCGGTCAGCAATCTCGGAATCGAGATCCGTGCGGGCATTCACACCGGGGAGTGCGAGGTCATCGACAACAAGGTCGGCGGGATCGCTGTGAACATCGGCGCTCGCGTTGCATCGCTCGCTGGGCCTGGAGAGGTTGTGGTCTCTCAGACCGTAAAGGATCTCGTTGCAGGGTCGGGTCTGCAGTTCGAAGACAGGGGCGAACACGAGCTGAAGGGCGTTCCCGACCGTTGGCGTCTGTTCAGGGTCGTCGAGACATGAGCCAGGGCCGCTTATCTGCCAGTTAGCTGCGACGTTGGCGGGGCCGTGTCGCTGGAGCATCGGGGACGGCCCGCCGCCGGCGTCTCCTACGGGCCGAACTGCGTGGACGCGATGACCCCCTCGAGCTCCGCCACGTCGCTCGCCGTAGCCTTGTAGTCGATACCGATGAAGACCACGAGCTCGCCGTCCTTCTCGAGGACGTACACGATGCCGCGTGCACCCGGCGACAACCCGGTCATGCCCGCCGGGGTCGAGAAGAGATTGAGCCCGCTGTCGGCGCCTCCCGAGCACGAGGCCAGATCCTTCATGAGATCGACCCGGGTGGCCGGGAGACCGCCGAGCGTGACCTCGCTGATCGTGGCATCCGATCCGACCTGCGCGTCGAGGGCGTCCACGAGACCCCGGACCGTCCCGCCGACCGGCTTGAGCTTCGGGCCCTTGCAAGCGTCAGCGAAGACCTGCGCGTCCGACGGGCCCGGACCCCACCACAGGCCGGCCCCATCGGCACCGATCTTGCGGACGAATGGTGGCTTGCCGATCCAACCGGCGGGCACCTCGATCGATGTCACCAGACCGTCGTACAGGGCATAGCGACCGGGCGCGAGCGGGCCCTTGGTGAGCTGCGGAAAGGCCGGTGTGGCTGTCGGGGTTGGCGTGGGACTGGGTTGCGCGGGACTGGGTTGCCCACCCGACGTTCCGGAGCGTGGCAGGAACTGCATGCCGGCGAGCGCGATCACGACGACGGCCGCAGCGGCGATCGCCAGCTTGGCGAAGGAGTCCCTATCGGCAAGCCTCCGCCCGGACCATGAGCGCCCGCGCTGTGATGTGGCGTCGACCTCGTCGAGGGCGCGCAGCAGGACGCGCTCGGCGTCCTCGTGGGCGTCCTCGTGAAGCCAGGACATGACGATGCGCGTGCGCGGATCGCCTTCGGTCGTCATCGGGTCGCCTCCGCTGCCGCCGGGCGTTCGTCGGCATCGAGTGCCGCCCGCATCGCTCTCATCGCGTGGTGGAGTCGAGAGTGGACCGTGCCGACCGGGATCTCCAGGATCTGTGCGACCCGGTCGACGGGCATATCGGCGTAGTGGTGCAGGACCAGCACGGTCCGATGGTCGACCGACAGGCGTCGCATCGCCCGTTCCAGCTGGTCGTGGTAGACGATCGCATCAAGCCCGCTGGACTCCGACGGCTCGTCAGCCGGCAGGATCCGGAGGTCTGGCGACCACTGGCGGCTCCGTCGCCCCTCGGCGTAGCAGGCACGCACGAGGAGCCGGTACGACCAGGCGTCGAAGCGCGCCGGGTCGCGGAGCCGTGGCAGATCCCGCCAGATCGCGACCAGCGTTTGCTGCGTCGCATCCTCGGCGAGATCGACGTCCCGAAGGATCCTGCGGGAGATGGCGAGGAAGCGCGTCGCGATCTCGGAGGCGAGCAACCCGAAGGCTGCGCGATCGCCACGCTGGGCCCGTTTCACGACGTCGGTCTCCACGTTCCACGCCAGTCTGTGTCGCCGCGATGAGTTGCAGCGCTCACACGGTATGTGCTGGAGCCACCGGCGCGACCTTCAATCCTCAGCGACGCTCGCCAGGGATCGCCTTGGACACGGGATGGTGCCGGCTTCCGATCGTGCGACCTATCTCGTCAGAGCTGTTCCCATGGCACCCACCTCGAACCGTCCCACCAGCGGTGCCAGAC
>DATNFQ010000158.1:0-2158 GCA_035606295.1 Patescibacteria group bacterium | reverse complement strand
GCGCACCATCGCGCTCTGCGAGCCGCCTGCAACGAGTCACGGGGTGGTGGGGCTACCCGCGATGCGTCTCCGCACGTACGGTCGAGACGGCCCACGGATGGCCCACCCCGGCGACGGCCTGAATCCCGCCGTGCCGATATCCCTTTTTGGAGGTGACCACATGATCAAGAGAATCGTCCTGTTCCTCGCACTGAGCGCCGCCCTTGTTGCGTGCAGTAGCAGCGGTACGACCAGCACCTCGGGTACCGGCGCGTCTGTCGCCCCGATCGATTCAAGCGGGGCGTCGGCGATGCCGTCGGACAGCGGCCTCGAGAGCACGATGCCGAGCGATTCCGCTTCGCCGTCCTGATCGACGGCCCTGACCCCAGCCACTCGACGCCGGGCCCGTCACGAGCCCGGCGTCGTCATGTCCAGCGCATCGCCCGTGCAGCTTCGGGACGCGGTCGGCGGAGCGACCCGGATTCATATCGTTGTTACGTCCGGAAGCCCTGCCGTTGTCCGAAGAAGTCCGGGGCCCGGCGAGAGTGGAGACACCCGTAGAACGGGCTGAAACCCCAGCAGGCGGGTGCGAAGCCCGCCACGGGAAGGAGGCATCTGTGAGCATCATCGCGTGGATCGTCCTAGGTGCGATCGCCGGCTACCTGGCCGGCTTCCTCGTCCGAGGTGACGAGGGTCTTGGGATCATCGGGCACATCGTGCTCGGCATCGTCGGCGCTCTCGTCGGCGGGTTCCTTGCAGGAGCGCTGTTCAACAGCGATCCGATCAATGGGCCGTTCGACATCAGCTCGATCGTCGTCTCGGTCATCGGTGCTGTGATCACGGTCGTCGTGGTCAACGCCGTGATGGGTCGGAGCCGAGTCGGCCGCGGTCCCATCTGATCCACGTCCGGGCGATCGTCCGGACATCTGACATGTGACGGAGCCCACCCAGTGCGGTGGGCTCCGTCGCTTTCACCGTCAAGCGAAGGGAGAAGCCTTATGTCGAAGATCGTCGAAACCACCGATGTCGAAGTCCCCGTCCGCGTCGCCTATGACCAGTTGACCCAGTTCGAGGAGTTCCCACGATTCATGGACGGCGTGAGGAGCGTCGAGCAACTCAACGACACCACCCTCGCGTGGAACGCTGAGATCAATGGCATCGACCGCTCGTGGCGTGCAGAGATCAGCGAGCAGGAACCCGACACGGTCGTCGCCTGGCACTCGACGAGCGGAGCGAAGAACGACGGCCGCGTCAGCTTCGAGCCGATCGGCGGATCGCGGACGCGCGTGACGCTCGAACTCGAGGTCGAGCCGGAAGGTGTCGTCGAGAAGGCGGGTGATGCGCTGGGCTTCGTCCAGCGGCAGGTCGAGGGCGATCTTCGCCGCTTCAAGGAGTACATCGAATCGCGCGGCACGCCGACGGGCGGCTGGCGCGGCGAGGTCGAAGGAGGCCAGGTCGAGGGCGGCCACAAGGTGAGCGAGGGCCGCTGACCCAGCCGCGAGGCTCATGCAAGGGCAGGGCCCTCCGGAGGACGGACGACCGTGACGTCGTTTTGGCGACGCTTAGAGTGTGGCTCCTGTACCACTGGGGGTCCGGGAGCCACACTTACCCATCCTTCTCGGCTGTCTTCGCTTGCGCTGCCGCTCAGTCGCCCCAAGGCCGCGCCACGCCGGCACCCAGAACGCTCGTGATGCAGCTGACGTGCATCAGCACGAGGTATCCCTCGCCGGAGCCAGGGATGTGCATCGCCCGCCCCCGCGGCCGCGCTCGCGGCCTGTTATCGATCCGCAATCGGATAAGCCCCGCGCGTCGGGGCGGCGGATAGCGACGGCGGCGCATGGTTCTGTCCTTGGAGGCAGCAGCCTCCATGACAGGGTGATGGAATGGATCTCCCCACCATCGGTGAGAGTCGGCGGACGCATCGAGCGTTGCTCGCATGGTTCTCGAGCCCGCGCATAGCCGTTCGCACTGCCTTCCGGCTGCTGGAGACCGTCCCCAGCGCCCGGGTCGTGGTCCGCTGCGCAGAGGACCACGGCGCGGAAGGTCCGGTGGTAGCGCTGGCCGCGGAGATCCCGTGGCTGTGGTCGACCATGGTCACCCGTCAGCTCAGCGGCCTCGGGGTGGCCGTCGTCTGGGATCCCGATACCGCCGGCGCCAGGACCGACCGGAGGCCGGCGGC